>CAZKAL010000029.1:0-9578 GCA_964550995.1 uncultured Candidatus Saccharibacteria bacterium
ATGTCCTTTATAACATAAGCAGTATAACATTATTGACAATTATAGTAAACAGTTATATGTATATTTTAACAAAAATATGTTAAAATGATATACATGCGACAGTCAGGAGTAACGCAACAGTAAGGAATATTGCAACAGTCATGATTAATGAAAAAGTCAGGGATAATGAAAAAGTCAGGGATAAAATTAAGAGATGACGAGAGAGATTTACTTAGGGCTTTAGATTTATCTTCAGACGAGATAAATCTGTATAGCTACATGTTAGAAACAGGCCAACCAACAACAGCACAAACAGCGGCAGAAGAATTGCGTACATTCCCATCTGCAACCTATAGGTTGTTCTATGCGTTGGAGGATTTGTCTTTGATCCGCCGAGTAAATGCACGGCCAAAATCATATATAGCTATTATGCCGAGAACATCGTTTAAGGTTGCTGTTAATGTAAAGAGGCAGACTATCCAGGATATATTATCAAAGTTGTCTTTTGACGACGGTTCAGATTTACCTGCAGAAATAGTAATAGGCAAACAGGCTGTCTACGATCGTTATGTTAGGGAGGCTAGTAAATCGCAAAAAAACATTCAGATCTATGCGATTGGTATAGCTTACGATGAAGTATTGCACAGGTCTCAAAAACTAGCTATTGAACGTGGTGTGTCTATATATCATGTAGTGCAACGCTACAAGCCAAGTAATTATCACGTGATAAAAAAATGGAATGATTTGGGCGTGAAGCTTAGGATAAACGAGTCAGGCAAAGGGTACCACCTGATGATTTTTGATGAGCGTAGAGCAATAGTTAGCTTCAGTAGCCCAAATAATCCTAATGATAGGATCAGTATTGTCACAGATAATGCTGGTGCGTTAAGGATGTTCAAGGACCAATACAAAGACATATGGGAATGCGCCTCAGAAATTAATATTGAAAAATTACCAATAAATAAGTAGAAAAGCTGTTATCAGTTTACTGTTTACTGTAGACTGTTAGATATGGCGACGTTGAAAGATTTTAGAGATGAGCGGTTACGCAAGCTACAGGAGCTGAAAGCTCTTGGAGTTGACGCATATCCAGCAAAGGCGAATCGAAGTCATAATGTATCGCAAATTAAGGATGAGTTTGATGCATTAGAGGGTAAGCAGGTAACTGTTGTTGGCCGTATTGTGTCGATCCGAAAATTCGGCAAGCTGGCTTTTATAGTTATTAGAGATATGAGTGGATCTGTACAGCTGTTTATGAAAAAAACGGATAGTTCACCTGAAGCAAATCGAGAGAACAGTGAGCTAATTATGCCTAATGAAATAGCTCTATTGGACACAGGTGACTTTGTAGAATGTAGCGGAGAAGTTATAAAAACTCAGACCGGTGAAATATCAGTAAATTGTGAAAAATTTCGTTTGCTGACCAAAGCTTTACGGCCAATGCCTAGTAAGCAAGAAGGTTTTACGGATAAAGAACAGCGGCTTAGACGCAGATATGTAGACATGAACGTAAATATTGATGTGCGCGAACGGTTTGAGCGCCGTTCAAAGTTTTGGCAAGCTACTAGAGACTTCCTGAACGAGCGGGGTTTCTACGAAGTTAATACTTCTGTTTTGGAACATACTACAGGTGGAGCGGATGCGAACCCATTCGTTACGAACATGAATGCACTTGACCAAGATTTCTACTTGCGTATTAGTCATGAACTACCCCTAAAAAGACTTATTGGTGCGGGGTTTGAGAAGGTATATGACCTGGGTCCAAGGTTTAGAAATGAAAATTATAGCGACGAGCATCTTCCGGAGCATGTAGCTATGGAGTGGTATTGGGCCTACGCCGACTGGAAAGATGGTATGAAACTGATGGAAGAGATGTTTCGATATGTTCTAGAAAAAACATTCGGCACCCTACAGTTTAAGGTGGGGGACATGGAAGTAGATATGAGTAAAGAGTGGGAGCATTGGGACTACGCAGGAGTTATCAAAGATCATTATGGGATAGATGTGTTTGATTGCACTGTAGAAGAGGTCCAAAAAGCACTAAGAGACAATAAACTAGAGGTTGAAAAAGCTGATAGCATACCTAGAAGTATAGACAAATTATGGAAGAAAGTTCGGGCTTCTGTTGCAGGCCCAATCTGGCTTATAAATACACCGAAGTTCATCTCTCCACTATCAAAGACTAACAAAGATGACCCGCGTAAGACAGAAAGAGCTCAAGCAGTAATCGCTGGAAGCGAGCTGATTAACCTGTTCTCTGAGCTGAACGATGCACAGGATCAGCTTGATCGTTTTGTAGAACAGCAAAGTATGCGCGACAGCGGAGACGACGAAGCTATGATGCTAGATATTGATTTCGTAGAGATGTTGGAATACGGGATGCCACCAACTTGTGGGATGGGTTATTCCGAGCGTGTTTTTTGGATATTTGAAGGTGTAACAGCGCGCGAAGGTGTGCCATTTCCTCAGCTACGAGCAGACACAGACGAAGTAACAAAATCCATCTACCCCGACCTAAAACTTTGATGATAAAAGTAATAAAACATTTCAGTAGCCAAGACGTAGAAAAAGACATTCTAAAAGTAGCAGAGAAGGCTCTGTCGGACAGCAAAAAACTCCTTTTGAGCGTACCGGATAATATTGAGATATATTTTGATAACTTTTGTTTACTTAAGGAACATGGAGTAGGTGGTTTTGCATACTCCAACAAAATTATAACGATTGCATACGACGAAAAATTTCCTGATAAAATAGCTCAATCGGAGTATTTGTATCAAACATTTTTACACGAACTTTACCATCTATCGCATGGCTATTTCTCTGTAGATTTTGAATGTACACCTTTAGAAGAAGCAATTTATGAGGGGGCCGCTACTCTATTTGAGAAAGAACATGCAGAGAGTGAAGCGCCCTACTCAGAGTACGACCCTAGTCTGGTAGAAGAACAGCTTGCCAATGTAAAATTGTTGAACGAAGACTATGACCTTAAGAAGTGGAAAATCTACGATAAAGAGTCGGGTCAACGCTGGATTTTATATAAAGTAGGAACTTTTATAGTGGAGAGAGCAATAAAAAACAGCGGTAAATCAATAATAGAACTAAATAGTCTAAATGCTCAAGAAATTTTAAAGTTAAGCAGTCTATAAGTATATACAAGGTTTCGGATTTATTTCGCGGTAAACAAATCCAATATCCGGGAGGTGAGCCGTAAGAGTGGCGAGGGTACATAGGGTTTTGCTGAGGCTTTGCGCTTGAGTGCATCTTGGAATTTCGCTGCGGAAGCTATTTTCTGGGCCATCCGTCAAGACAAACCACGTATGTGTATGCATCAGAGAGTATATAATTTTGCGAATTTATTTCGTAAAATTATATTCAAATTGGGTGGTGAGTAGCCAGAGCAATCTGTTTCAGGCAGTTGCGCTGCGCGATGAGAGGAGGAGTCACCTCCTCTCATAAGCGTCAGCGGGAATCGTGGTGGAGATCTACCAGAATCATTATTAGCCATGCAGATGCAAAAATTGTGCCTACGTAGAGAAATAATTGACCCCATAGTTGAATACGGTAACCCTCATTGAAAAAATCATTGAAGTATTTAACGGTTGCAAATGCATAGGTACCTGATGATAATACGGTCGTTGCAAGTAGAGCGTGCCTATTATGAACTGTCGATACGACAAGAAGTGGTAGAACATAGAAGATTGTTGATGTGCTTGCCATGCCACGCTCCCAGTAAGAAGTGAACCCTGCAAAGACGACTAAAGTTATCGTTAAGAGATAAATTAACAATGTATTTTGGGTAGGTTTAGACTTACTTTGGGATGATGCAAACCACACAAGAGTATTGACTGCTAATAATACGGAAGCCAGCGTCCATCTTTGGATAACAGCATCTCTGGTAATTAGGTTTCCTGCATCGAACAATACAATGGACAGTGCATATATGACTATAAAAAAGTACAGTGTACGAGTAGACCTGGTCAGGTTAAAACTATTGTTGACTCCACTTGTTTTCTTTTTTGCCATAAGAACTTTATACAGTAATAGAGTGTCTTGAGCAACTAGTTTTGTAGTATCGCATGTTTAAGTGTATACTTAAACTTATATAAAAAAGGGAAAAATTATGAAAGCAGTATTTAACGGTGAAACAATAGCAGAAGCAAACAAAGATGATCTTATATTTATTGAGGGTAAATGGTATTTTCCACCAGGATCAGTAAAAAAAGAACTTTTAAGCCAGTCCGATACCCCGTACGTGTGTTATTGGAAAGGTAAATGTACTTATTTTGATGTCAATGTTAATGGAAATACAGCCAGAGATGGAGCATTCTCGTACGGAACTCCCCCAGAAAATGCTATAGATAGAGTGAAAAAGGATTTTACTAACTATTATGCATTCTGGAACGGTGTGGAAGTGACCGAATAGACATTTTTGGTGTTAAACCCAAAACCCTAGTGGTTATTTAATAGCAAATCTAATATACTAAATATTAAGATGCTATTGGGGGTAGACACGCTTTGGTCATAAAAAATAAACAACAAGGCTTCAGCCTTGTCGAGGTAATTGTTTCGCTTTTGCTTGTATCTATTCTTTTGGGAGTGATTACATCAGTTGTGCAGAATGCTGCGAAAGCTAATTCCAAAGCTAATTTACGCGCTGAGGCTAGCTCTTTGTCGTTTAAGAAAATACAAGATTATATAAATTTGGATTTTGATAGCGTGCCAATAGGTGACAAGATATCGGCCTATGAGACCGAAGATTATTCTAGTGAGGCTAGTGCGGTATTTTTGAAAAATCCTAGTGCAAAAATGTATGTCGAGCCAGCAAGCCAGTTGGGTACACCGACAACCGTTAGTACAACCTATACCCAAGCAATTAGCGCAGATACTTCATATATAAGTGGTGCTGAAATACCTAGTGTAGGTTATAACGACGCTACGAATGATTGGTCTAGAGTGTGGCATATCAGGGATAATAACTACTCAAATTATACATATAGTAGATGGGCACCAAGCCCCGATAATCTTGCATCACCATCAATTGATTTGGGTTCTGCCGTTAGTGTAGATACGATTCGGTTAAACTGGTTCTTTTGTGGCTACGGGGCAAGCAACTTTCGAATAGAGGCAAAGAATAGCTCTCCTAACAGTAATTCTGGCTGGACGACAGTCACAAGTGGTCTTTCAGATAATGGGATACCTTGTTTCTTTGGTAATCACCCACAAGATATCAGTGTTGGTGGAGCTTCTTACAGATATTGGCGTGTTTTCTTCGTTGATTCTCAGAACTATTATTTTGCAGTACTATCAGAACTAGAAGCTTTTTCACCGGGCCTTCCTGGTGATACTGTTGAACAGCAAGGTGCAGATGCTACCCTCAATCCTGGAGAATTATATTTTAGTAATTCTAACTTAGAGATGACAGAAGATGGTTCTAGGGGTCATCAATCATTAGGTATGATTTTTAATAATGTAACTGCTGACAATAGTGCAACAATTAATAACGCTTACTTAAATTTTACGGCGGCCAATTCAAATTCTGGCCCAGTTACACTACTTGTTAAAGCTCCTGATGTAGATAATGCGTCACCTTGGTCAGGACTATTTGCTGTGGATAAAGCTGTAGATAATGACGGCTCAGACGGTAGCGTGGGTACCACAGCATCTGTTACATGGACTCCTAATGCTTGGTCTAATGGTGAGAGTGGACCAGATACACAGGTTGATGTAACTGCGATTATACAGGAGTTAGTCAACAGAGCAGGGTGGAGTACCAACAATAAACTAGCACTTACAGTACAGTATGTGTCTGGGGCAAGTAAACGTGTAGCGGTGCGATTACCAGCACCGCAGTTGGTGATAAACTGGTCTGAATCTACAACCACAACGCCAGGAAATTATGTTGATAATAATGGTGATGGAGATGTCGATAACCCTACATTATTGAAAGTAACTTCGGTAATTGAATATGATGCATTCGACTCAAGACAAAGAGTTGAGTATTCTACATTTATTCGAAAATTTGGATTGGGCTCTTGATGAATTGGTTAAGCAAACACAATAAAAAAGGCAACAGAAATAAGATACAACAAGGTTTTTCTCTTGTGGAGCTTATGATTGTTCTTCCGATAATATCGATAATAGTTATTGTATTAATTCAAGCACTGTTTAATCAGTACGCTAACACGTTAGCTGAATCAGCACGAACAAGCCTTAGAGCTAGTGGTCAAACGATACTAATTAATCTTCAAGATGAACTATTGTTTACTATTGCGTATGGTGAAGGACTTGAAAACAGGCTTACTGACCCAAACGAGCCGACCGGTGGTTGGACCTACGACACAATCCCCCAAACGCTTGTTATAAATGAGATATCAATTGACTCAACTAGGAGAGATGACACGAGGCATATCGTTAGACAGCAGGTCAATAGTTGCGCTAGTTCGAGTATTACGTCTAATCCTTTGGCCATAAATAATGTCTTTTACTTCGTAAAAAAAGATAACCCAAATTCTGATTACTCAACTCTATATAAACGAACAGTTGTACCTGATTACTCCTTATGTTCTATAGATATAAATACGGGTGATCCTTGCGCACCGACTACCTCCACATGTAGAGGTCTGGCTAAAGAAACAACCTGTCCTGAGGCGGCTATTGGCACCAACGGATGTACGGTTCGTGACTCCCCACTTTCAGAAAATGTTATTGATTTTAAGATAAAGTATTTTGCAAAAGGAAATGTGGAGACGACTATACCGTCTGCGGCAGATAAAATTGAAATAGAGCTAACATTAGGTGATAAAGTTTTTGGTAAAAAAGTTAAAACCGTAGTTAAGCATACAGTAAGGAAAATAAACTAATGCAAAGAGGTATGTTTAAAAAACAAGTAAAAAAACACATCGATCCTAAGGGTTTTATTATAGTTACAATAATAACGTTTATGCCTATTGTCTTTATTTTTAGCGCAGTAACTGTTGCAGCTGTGACACAAGCGTCAAGAACTATCATCAATCAGGATTTAATTAAACAGGCTCAATTAGCAAGTATTTCAGCAATGAATTATGCGAAAGAACAGTTTGAACTAGACAAGAACTATTCTGGGACAGCCGAAACGACACTATATACTACAAAGTTGTATGAAATTAAATACGAAGTTGACCAGATTGGTTATACAAATCCTACTAACACACAGCAAGACATCCGTGGCGTAGGTAGAGTTTACAAAATTGGTGATTCTATCCCACTATACACAAGAGAAATTCAGGGAAAAATTACCTATACATCGGGTAGTAATACAAGTGTAAGGTTTGTATTTATTGTTGATAATTCTGGATCTATGAGTGAATCAGAATGGCTGCAAAGTAAAAGTACGGTTGATTCGTCGATAAATTATGTGTTAAACAATGCACCGACTGCAGAAGTAGCAGTTGTACAATATGGCACTAATAACTATACGCACGAACATAAGTATGATGTTACAGTCCCGTTCACAAAAGACAGCGTTACAGCTACAAATTGGGATAGACGCTATGGTCCAGGTAGCCAGTCAATATCTGACTATCAAGATCACCTACCTGGTTCACTAGCACGTATGCGGCTTGAGTCAGTTTATGGTCCAGGGGATGCCTTAGATCTAACAGATGCAACAAATATCCAGTATGTATTATTCACTGATGCAGTAGGTATAAATAGCTCATGGTGTTGCTCATCATTGAAGAAAGTGGCGTCAGAACCCGCTAACTGGCACAACAATAACGGATCAGGATATTCAATATTAGAGAATTATGGCGAGTACGATTCCTTAAAAGACGGGTCTGTGTTTGCAGGAGATGGGTATCCTGGACTAACATCTCAATGGACAGTGTTGAACGTTAATCAGAACCCTACAACACAATCAGTATCGGCAGCTATAGCTTCGGTGGGTGGTACTTGGAACGGCGTTATTGACTCAAACCCGAGCGATCCTGAGGGCGATAGTTTGCTGCCAAGAAAATTTATTTCTACTACGCTAGCGGCAGGGCCTAATGAGATTATTTCGCTATTACAGGAGATAATAGAAGCAGAGATTAATATTTAAGTATATTTGTTTTGCGTCTGAATAACACGGTGATTGTGGTATTATTGGAGCTATGGCAACAACTAAGAAGAAATCTACAACTAAGAAGAAGCCAAGCTCTAAGAAGCTGACTTCTAAAAAAAGTAATAAAGCAGTGGGTGCAAGATCAACAACTAAGAAAACCACAGCAAAAAAGAAATCTACAACAAAAGCAAAAACTACGATAAAGAAGACGTCAATCTCTGCTTCCGATAAAGGCTTAAATACCTGGAATTGGTTTGCCGCAATGGCGCATGCTGCGTCAGGTGCAGTTATCCTTATCCTTAGTAATGTAGTGCATAGAGGTATTACTACAAATTATCTTACGCAAGATACTATTGCCTCTACAGACTCTAATACAGTAATGTCCCAAGCAACTAGAAACTTATTTGATATTAATGTTGCATACCTACTTGCTGCAATGTTCTTTGTTGCGGCAATAATTCATATTCTGGCTGCTACAATTTGGCGTGTAAAATATGAGGCTGATATCAAGTCGGGTGTTAGTAGAGCTCGCTGGATTGAATACGGAATTGGCGGCGGAATAATGATGGCTACAGTTGCTCTTTTAAGCGGGGTATCAGACATCTCAGCACTCGTAGTAACATTTGGTACCATGTCGGTAGCAGGTTTATTAGGTTTGGTTATGGAACTTTATAAAAAGGCAAATAAGAGCGTTAACTGGTTTGTATTTGCGACTAGTGCACTATCCGTTATTGTATCTGTTGCAGTAATAGTATTAGGTTTCCTAGGTGCTTATAAATACGGAGAGGGTAGTTTGCCAACTTATAACTACTGGATCACAGCTACAGTGTTCGTCTACCTAATAATTCTTGCAGGAATAGTTGTCAGTCACTACAAAGGAAAAGGACGTTTTACAGACTATATTAGTACAGAAAAAGCATATATATTCTTGAGCTTTGCAGCAAAGTCAGCCTTAGCTTGGCAAGTGTATGTTGCGATTTTAAGCTAGAAACATTTTATAGGAATGGGCAATAAGACTGAATATTTTATCCAGGGCATTAGACTTGGCAAACTTGTTCATGGAGGGCAATGTTTAGCAGAAAACTTTAACGGCAAAAAGATATTAGTGCTAGGTGGATTGCCAGGGGAACTTGTGAATGTACAAGTTACTAAAAAGAAAAAATCATATTTAGAGGGCTTCGTAACAGAGGTTATTGAGTCTAGCAACGAGCGAATAGAACCAAAAGAACCAGCTAGTTATCTGTCAACAAGTCCATGGCAGATAATGAAATATAAATTTGAGAACGAATCTAAACAAAATATACTAGAAGAAACTTTTAAGCGTGAAAGGATTAATGGTATAAAATTTGAGCCTTTTGTATCTACTGATAAACAGTATGGATATCGTAATAAACAAGAGTTCGGTTTTTGGGGGAACGAAGATGGTGTTCATCTAGCTCACTTTGTTCGGGGCTCGCATGGAAAGCAAATAGTACAGGGCAGTGCACTGGCTAGCGAATCAATAAATACAGCGGCAAGA
>CAZKAL010000030.1:0-9348 GCA_964550995.1 uncultured Candidatus Saccharibacteria bacterium
GAACTGGTCTCTCGAGTTTGGAAAACTCACATATTAACCGATATACGAATCCCGCTAGTTTTTAACAGGGGTAATTATATCGTAAGTATCCATAAATTACCAGCTACAAATCGTATATTACTTCTATACGAGCACCTAAACTGTTTAGACGCTTAGCAATATCTTCGTATCCACGGTTGATTGTATAGACATTACGTAACATAGATTTTCCAGGAGCCGCTAGCATGCCTATTAGTAAAAGGCTGGCTGGTCTAAGTGCTGGTGGGCTTGATAGATCGGCTGCCGTAAACTTAGTCCTGCCTGTTACGTATACTCGGTGAGGGTCCGCAAGTTCTATATTAGCGCCAATTTTCGTTAATTCTGTGTAATAGATAGCTCTATTTTCAAACGTCCAGTCATGAATAAGCGTTCTTCCTTCGGCTACTGTACAAATTGGGACAAAGTACGGAAGGTTATCCTGATTAATACCTACGGGAAAGATGTTAGCGTGTAATTTGTCTGGCGGGGCGGTCAATGTCCCGTTATGCTTATGAATCGTTAGGTTAACAAGTAGAGTAAACCCATTGTTAGCTTTGTAAGATTTAGAGACAGTGTACTTTAGACCCATTTTCTTTAGTTTTAGTAGTTCGAGCTCCATAAATTCTATCGGTACTCTTTTGATGGTTATCTCAGAATTTGTAGTTACTGCAACGCTGGTAAAAAACATTGCTTCGATGGGGTCCTCAGCTGGCGCGTATTCTACATTTTTCTTAATGTCTTTGTCTGTGCCGTGAATAGTAAGTTTAGATGTGCCAAAACCCTCTATCTTGATTCCTAAAGCTTGTAAATATCCACAGACATCCTGAACCATATAATTTGCTGTCGCATATTGGATAGAAGTTACGCCCTTTGATCCTGCAGCAGCCATAGCAACATTTTCTGTTACTGTATCGCCTGATTCGTAAAGTACAACATGTTCAGGATTAGTTGGCTTGCTTGTAATCTCATATGACGTATTTTTTGCTTCTATTTCGACACCGAACTCCTCTAGGGCGAACAAATGTGGTCGAACAGTTCTTTCGCCTAATTTACATCCTCCTGCGTATGGAATCTTAAAGCTACGGAATTCACGAATAAGAGGACCTATCATCATTAGCACCGAGCGAGTTTTACGAGCTGCATTGGCGTCAATGTTTTCGATTTTTATTCGAGCTGGACGACGTATTTCAATATCATTTCCTGGTAACCACTTTATTTTTACACCTATACTTTCAAGAACTTCGATAATCCTGTAGACTTCCTCAATCCGAGGAAAGTTCTTGAACACAGTAGTTCCTTTGTTTAGTAAACTTGCGCACAGTAAACCTACAGCGGCGTTTTTGCTAGTTTTTAGAGTAATGGTACCGCTTAATTCGTGTCCACCTTCGATTCTTAGGTTTATACCATGATTACCAACAGATATGAGAGGTTTGTGTAGAGCGTCGCTAATTCTGCTAAGCATATCTAGCGATAAGTTCTGCCCACCTTTTTCAATACGATTTATTGCTGACTGAGATGTTTTAAGTTTAACTGCTAACTCAGATTGTGTTAAACCACGCAATTGGCGTAATTCAGATATTAAATTACCAAGACGTTTGTTTGTTTGTTGCATGGCGAACATTATATCACAAACGATATATTGTGTAATTACTCTGGTCTCTAGCGCTACCAATAGAGTACAATTAATTTATGACTTAGGAGACAACGTATCACACTGATTATAATAATTAAGGGAGGTCAACGTATGTCAAAAGATGAAAATAACGAAACAACAATTCAAAGACTTATAAAAGCAGAAAAGGCTCGACAAACAGACGGGTTAGAGATGATTCCAAGCGAAAACCACACATCAGAGGCTGTTTTAGAGGCACTTGGGACTCGCCTAACTGATAAATATTCAGAGGGTTACCCAGGTATGCGTTATTACGGGGGTTGCGAGATTGTAGATCAAGTTGAGAATTTGGCTAGAGATCGCGCAAAAGAACTATTTGGTGTTGATCATGCAAACGTACAAGCTCATTCTGGCTCACCAGCAAATCACGCAATATATTTTGCTCTAGTCGATCCTGGAGACACTGTTATGGGTATGTCTCTGTATTTTGGTGGTCACATGTCGCATGGATTGAAGGTTAACTTTTCAGGAACTTATTATAATTCGGTTCAATACACGACAGACAAAGACGGATTTATGGACTACGATGCAATAGCAAAGCAGGTCCTAAAAGAGAAGCCAAAGATGATTATGTCTGGCACAACTGCCTATCCAAGAATAATTGACTGGAAAAAGTTACGAAAAATTGCCGATAGTGTTGATGCGTGGCTAGTTGCCGATATTTCGCATATAGCTGGACTAGTTGTTTCTGGCGACCATCCAAGTCCAGCAGGGATTGTCGATGTGATTATGACGACCACACATAAGACTTTACGCGGGCCTCGTGGTGCATTAATTTTGTGTAATGGTAAAGTATCGAACCCTCTAAAAAAGCCTGAAAAAACAGCAGAAAACTTGCCGTCAATGATTGATAGGGCAATTATCCCAGGCTTGCAGGGTGGACCTCATAATAACCAAACAGCTGCAATTGCTGTTGCCTTGGGTGAGGCCCTAAAACCAGAATTTAAAGAATATGGACATCAGATAGTTAAAAATGCCAAAGTTCTTTCCAAAGAATTAATAAAGCTTGGCTTCGATCTCGTGACAGGAGGAACCGACAATCATCTAATGGTAGTAGATTTGAATAGCAAGGGGATTAGTGGCCGAGAGGGCGAAAAAGCTCTTGGATTAGCAGGCATAACAGTTAACAAGAATACCGTACCTTTTGAACCACGGTCACCATTTGACCCTAGCGGAATTCGTCTAGGAACCCCCGCACTTACTACACGGGGGATGAAAGAAAAAGAGATGAAACAAATTGCCGTTTGGATTGATGATGCGGTTAAGCATTATAAAGATGAAAAATATCTAAAAAATTTGCATCATACAATTACCAAATTTGCAGCCGACTTCCCGCTACCTAGCTAATTATAAATGTCTATTGGGTCACCTAATATTGTTCTCTCGCCGTAGATATTTACGTTAAATACGGCTTTGTCTCTAGCTAGAATTTCGCGCCAGCGCTGACCAATTTGTAGACCGCTTGAAGATTCTCCATCACTAGCGACACCGTATGACTCTATCCCAAAGTGTCTACATAGGTATATGGCCCGCGGTAAATGTGTATTTTCAGAAACTAAAATAGCGGTCGATATCCCAAAGATTTTATTAGCTCTTTCGCAAGTTTCGTATGTACTTCGTCCAGCATAATCTGGCTGAACGTCATTGATATTAACACCTTTTTCGATTAGATATTTTTGCATAACAGCAGGCTCATTATAATCTAGCGAGCGGTTGTCTCCAGAGACGAGTATTTTGTTAATAAAACCTTTGTTGTACAGCTCTTTTGCAGTGTCTAGCCTATCTTTGACCAGTGGCAGAGGATTATCCTTGCTAACTCCACCACCAAAAACAATTGCTACTGTTGGATTTGAAGAAAGTGTTGGAACGAGCTGTTCATCTATTATGAATTTACTATTTTTCTGGGTAGTGTAAAAACTAAATATTGAAAAAAATAACACGGTAGCAAACAAGAATGCCACAATATGCAAGATTTTTTTGTTTAACATCTTTCTGTAAATATGGGTTAGCTTCATATCTTTGACGCTTAATTAACAAGTTCAGGTTCTTGAACTAGGGTTAAACCAAATTTTTCTTGGACCGAATCTACAATTTTCTTTTTAAACTTTTCAAGATCATTGGTTGATTTTGCCCGTTCATTTATCAAAACCAACGGTTGTTTTGCCCAAGTTGCCATGCCTGTTTCTGGGTCGTGGAAGTCTTTAAAACCAGCCTGATCTATTAACCAAGCAGCAGATATTTTTATTGACCCTTCAAAACTCCATCCAGGGATTTCTACATGTTCGGACTGAAGTTTTGTGTATTCTTCGTTGCTGATTATAGGGTTTGCAAAAAATGATCCATTGTTAGCAATATGGTCAGGGTCTGGTAATTTTGACTTACGAACCTCTATAACAGCTTTGCGTAATTCGACTGGTGTATATTCATGAATATCATTATTGTCCAAGTATTCTTGCAAACTTTTATAAAATGGCGGAGATGCATTCTTTTCAGATAACTTTAGAGTAATGCTAGTTATGATAAAACGGTTTGAGTCTTCACGGTTAAATCGGCTTTTCCTATAACCAAAGTTACATTCAGAATTTTTAATTGTCACGAATTGATCTGTTTTTAAGTCGTATGCTTGTAGTTCAACTAGGACATCACTTAGTTCTTTTCCGTATGCGCCTACGTTTTGTACTACTGTGGCTCCACTGCTTCCAGGTATCCAGCTTAAGAACTCAATCCCACTTAAACCATTGTCTACGGTGTTCTCGACTGCTTTATCCCACTCAACTCCTGCACAGATCATTACTGTTTCCCCAGATATATTTATTCCACCGATTTTATTTACAATAACCAGGCCATCGTATCCTTTATCAGGCCAAACCAGATTGCTTCCAGAACCTATCACTTTTATTCTTAGCTGTTTTCCGCGAGCAAATTTAATGGCCTCTAAAAGTTCATCATCAGAGGTAATGGTACATAAAAAGCGCGCATTACCTCCAAGGCGCATGGTTGAGAAATCCTTTAATGATATATTTTCTTGCAACAACATAACTCTAGTATACGATATGGTTGCTATTGGGGGTCATTATTTCGTATAATTGGCTCTAGATATGGGACAACATAAATCACAACCTTTTTCACCATTTGGAAATGCATTAAAGCAACTCAGGGAGAAATCAAGTAAAAGTCAGGCTGAAGTATCAGGTGCTGTAGAAATAGCGCAAGATATCTTAGTTTCTTATGAGCAAGGCGAAGCTCGTCCACCAGAAGATGTTTTATTTTTACTAATACAGCACTTTGATTTAAAAGGCTCTGAAGCTGATGAACTATGGAGATTGGCTGGATATACTAGACGCGAAATCGAAGGCGAGCAATATTTTATGAATGATGATATTGGAGGAGCTAAACAAATACGTAATGTAGATATATCGCAAGAAGATGCAAAAGTTGTCTATACGGATATGATTCAGATAATGGTTAATAATTACGGAGTTATTCTAAATTTTATGCAAGGTGCTGGCGTAAACAATAAGCCTCTTGCTGTTTCACGTATCGGGATGAGTAAAGAGCATGCGCGTAGTGTGCTAGAAGTACT
Source organism: uncultured Candidatus Saccharibacteria bacterium (assembly GCA_964550995.1). Lineage (GTDB taxonomy): Bacteria > Patescibacteriota > Saccharimonadia > Saccharimonadales > SZUA-47 > CAZKAL01. The sequence goes on from CAZKAL010000030.1 coordinate 5,274, forward strand.
GACCAAGACGCTTGAACAGGCCGACGAAATCGGTATGCAGACTAACTTGAAACAGAAACAGATTCCTTCCAGTAGTCAGAAACAGGAATAGTAGATAAATGTCGTTTAGTCTAGGACCACAGTTCGCAGGCTTTATTATTGCAGAGTGGGTTGTGCGAATAGTTATGTTGTTTATTGTTCCTAGGCGTTTGCGTCCATCTAGCGCAAACGCTTGGCTTTTATTGATAATGATATTCCCGACCTTTGGAGCAATCTTATTCTTTATGTTTGGAAACCCAAAACTAAGCAAAATAAGAATGGCAAAACTTAAAGAAGTCGACAGACTTACAAAAAAAGAACTTGAAGAAATTCAGGTAAGTCACAAAAACCTGTTTGTAGATCTAAAAAATGACAACTACAAAACCCTAGCTAATCTCGCAACTTTCCTAGGTGGACTGCCACCTATGATCGGTAACAAAGTTGAATTCATGGCTGATTATAATAATGTTTACAAAGAGATTAGCAGGGAAATCGATAATGCAAAAGAGTACGTGCACGTAGAGTATTTTATTGCGGTGTTAGACGGTACTACCAAGCCATTTTTTGATTCCCTAGAAAGAGCAGTTAGGCGTGGAGTAACTGTACGTTTTTTATACGATAAGGTCGTTTCTCGACATTACCAAGGTTATAAAGAAATGCGCCAAAAACTAGAAGAAATTGGAGCGGAGTTTTATGAGATGTTGCCTCTAAGCCTTATTCCTGGCAGACAGTTTACACGCCCTGATTTAAGAAACCACCGTAAGATTATTGTGATAGACGGAAATGTGGCATATAGCGGGTCACAGAACATTATCGATAAATCCTATCACCGCAAGGATGATTTAGTTTATGAAGAATTAGCCGTAAAACTTCAGGGGCCAATTGTTTGGCAATATAATAATGTGTTTCGTTCTGACTGGTTTGCAGAGACAGGCCAGGAATTGCTGGACGTAGTAGAAGACTGCGATGTACCTGGTAAAGCAGGGGATGTAGTAGCCCAAGTCTTGCCAAGTGGCCCAAGTCACGAAAATGAAAATAATCTGAAGTTTTATACAAGTATGGTTCATGCGGCGAAGAAACGGGTAGGTATAGTGGTACCGTACTTTATACCTGATGAGTCTTTTTTGGATGCTATTACAGCTGCAGCACAACGTGGAGTCCACGTGACAATAGTTAATTCCGAGGCTATAGATAAAGTACTGGCAGGCCACTCTCAAAGGTCCTATTATGAGGAACTTTTAGATTCAGGTGTTGAGGTCTTTTTATATCCCAAGCCAGTATTTCTACATACTAAACAAGTAATAATTGACGATGAGGTTGCGATTATTGGCTCTAGTAATTTAGACATAAGGTCTTTCGAGCTTGATTTGGAGGTAAATATGATTCTTTACAATAAGGAAGTTGTGTCACAACTAGAACAAATTGAAAAACAGTATATTAGCAAGTCTACTCGTATAACAGCAAAACATTGGCAAGAACGCCCACTGAGAATTAAGATGATAGAGAGCATTGCGAGACTAACTTCGGCTTTACAGTAATGAAGATATCAAGTATTTCACAAGCAGAGGATGTATTACAAAAATACGTACCAAACGTTAAGTCATATAATGGAGACGACATGTCTCTGGACAGAATGTGGCCGTTGCTCGAAGCAGTTGGGAATCCTCATGAAAAATTACGAGCGATCCATTTGGCAGGAACAAGTGGTAAAACCTCAACGGCATATTATATTGCAGCACTTCTAGGAACAAGCGGTAAAAAAATTGGGCTAACAGTTTCACCCCATGTCGATAGTATTACTGAACGTGTTCAGATTAACGGTAAACCGATAACGGATAAAGCGTTTTGTGAAGATTTTGGTAAGTTTATAGATCTGATTAAAGAAGTTAGTATTAATCCCAGCTATTTTGAATTAATGATAGTTTTTGTACTATGGGAATTTGAAAAACAAGGTGTCGATTACGCAGTTATAGAGACGGGACTAGGTGGCTTATTTGACAGCACTAATGTTCTAACTGCTCCAAATAAAGTCTGTGTAATAACTGACATAGGTATAGATCACACAAACATACTAGGTAGTACGTTGTCTGAAATAACAGAACAGAAAGCCGGCATTATCCATGATGATAATGCGGTCTATATGTACCAGCAGTCAGCCGAGATTATGGGACAAATCCATCAACGCCTAAAACAAAAACATGCAAAACTACAAATTATTGACAATCAAATAAAACCGCAATTTGCAAAAAACTTGCAATTTGGAATTTTGCCAAAGTTTCAACGTCGTAACTGGAGTTTAGCCCAAGTCGTAGCAGAAGCTATTGCTAAAAGAGATAAATTTACCATCACATCTGAAATTAACCCATTAACCGTGGTTGTGCCTGGGCGCATGGAACATAGTAGTTTACCGGATGACTCTATACTAATAATGGACGGCTCACACAACAAGCAGAAGATGACTGCATTTGTTGAAGCTTTTCAAGAAGAATACCCAGAGTTAAAAGCAACAATAATGTTAGGCATAAAAGAGACTAAAGATTTTCGGGATGTAATTGACGTTCTTGTTCCCATTGCTAGTTCTATAATCTTGACAACATTTAATACCACTCAAGATTTACCAGCAGTTTCACATGATCCAACTGTAATGGAAGAGTATGCCAAAACAAAAGGTATTCCAACCACAACTATAAAAGATCACAAAACCGCCTATACTGAACTTGTTAACAATAACGAAAAAATCAAGATAATTATAGGTTCTTTTTATCTTCTCGGACAAGTCCGCCACGATATATTCTAAAACGTACTAAGTTAAGCTGAGTTGTTTGTGTTAACTTCTTAAAGCTCGTAATCATTTTCTTTCAAAAACTTAATAAAGATAGGGTGAGTAGTCCTCTTTGTAGTATATGTTGCCTAAGCTGTCATGAAGGTGTAAAAACTGGGAATGATTTAGTTTGTAGCTCTCGTATTAACTTCGTGATACAATCGTGGTGATAATACTTGTGTTTAAAAATCAAAACTATGAAAAATTTTCATTACCAAGAGCCGGTTAAAGGTAGTTATTGGCGAATATCTCGCATACTTGTTGCTTTTATTATTGTTTTGCAAATTGTCAGCCTACAATATTACTACATACAGAATATTAAAGTGGATGCTCTCGAAGTAGATCAGCCTTATATGAACAAGCTTAAAGAGGCACGAAATGTCGAACATACATCGTCTACGTCACTGATTTTTATGGGGGATGTAATGATGGATCGTTCTATTGGCCGTTCTATATTGGCTGGGACTAGTCCGTTTGTAAATGTGGTAGATAAACTATCAAACTATGACATCAGGGTCGCAAACATAGAAACTACTATCGCCGATCCACAGCTAGCGCGCAAAGCCAATAAGCCATATACTTTTAACTCGCCATTAGAAAGCCTTAACGTGTTAAGGGATGCAAATATAGATATTTCTAGTCTAGCGAATAATCATACAGGCGATTATGGTAGAGCTGCCACAGTCAACATGATAGACCAGTTCAGCAAGGCTAATCTAGAGTTTGTAGGGGCAGGCAAAGACACAAAACAAGCCTTCTCTCCTAAAATAATTGATAAAAATGGAGTTAAGGTCGCATTTATTGCAATGAACGATATCGAGCTTGCACATACGAAAGTTTCAGATAACACGCCAGGAACAGCATATTTAGATCAAGATTTAATTATAGATTCTATAAAACAGGCAAAACAAAAAGACGCTGATGTAATTGTAGCGATATTGCATTGGGGCGTAGAATACAGCATGAATCAGTCGGCAAGACAGACCAATTGGGCTCATTTCTTAGTGGATAATGGAGTAGATCTTGTTATTGGCGGTCATCCACACGTCATCCAGCCAACTGAGACGTACAAAGGGAAACAAATAGTATATTCATTAGGTAACTTTATCTTTGACGGTATGAGTGGTTCTGCCCTTAATGGACAAATGATTGCCGTAAATATTAAGTCGAACAGTACTGTTACGGGTAAAATTGTTAAAGACAGAACTGTAAGCATTGGGTCTGTTGAATCTATTG
>CAZKAL010000031.1:0-6013 GCA_964550995.1 uncultured Candidatus Saccharibacteria bacterium
TCTATTGCGAGATGACATTGGTATATAGAGATGAGGATAATAAGGAGAGAACAGATACACTAACTATTCGCATCCAACCAAGTGAAGGAATAGTTCTCGATTTAAAAATTAAAAAGCCAGGGTTCGAAGAAGGTGAAGACCATGTACAAATGGACTTCTGCTACACCGAACAAATGAAGGTATCGCACCCAGATGCCTATGAAAGAGTGTTGATAGACGCTATGCGCGGAGACAAAACTCTCTTTGCTACAAGCGAAGAAGTACTAGCAAGTTGGCGCATCACTGAACCTATACTTGATGCTTGGCAGTCAAATCTATGCAAGATGTACACCTACGATAACGGCTCGTGGGGACCAAAAGAGGCAGACAATCTAGCAAAAAACGCCGGCACAGAATGGATGACGGACGCATTACATATATGTACGGTACATACCCATGAAAAGGACGAAAAGTAGACAGTATGAGTAAAGCTAATCGCGCAGTCATATTTGATATGGACGGAGTGCTAATTGATACTGTAATTATTCATTGGCGACTTTACAATAAAATACTTGCAGAGTACGGAGTCCATGTTGATGATTCTGAACTTTCAAGCCTTGTTGGGATGTCACTAGATGAACAAATACCTGTTTTAAACGAACGATATAACGTAAAAATAAAAGCAAAAGAATTCGTAGATAGAGCTGAAAAATTAAAAGAGCAAGCCCTCCGATCTCTTGAACCCAAAGAGGGAGTTGTAGAATTATTAAAGCAATTAAAATCTGCTAATGTAGCCACAGCAGTCGGAACTAGCTCTTCAAAAATTGCAGCCGAAAGACAATTAAAGCAAATTGAGATTATAGATTTTTTTCAATCGATAGTCGGCAGAGAAGATATAGATCATCACAAACCAGCACCTGACGTATACCTAAAAGCTGCTGAAGCTATTAACGTTTTACCAGAAAATTGCATTGTCGTGGAGGATGCACCAAACGGTATTACAGCTGCAATAAATGCAGGAATGAAGTCTATTGGTATCTGCAGTAACTATGTGCAAGCTAAAGAGCTCAGTAATGCTGAGTTAGTGGTTAATAGCCTATCAGATGTGAGTATGGAAGATATATATAATATTTTAAAAAAATAAGGAGACAGCGATGTCAGAACAATCAAATATAACAACAATGGAAAACTTCGACATTAATTCACTACCTGATCTAGACACTGTGGTTATGGCGGCATTAGAGCTATTTGAACAAGTAAAGTTACCAAAGATTGACTTAAGCCATTACAAACACCCGCTAATTGTTGGATCCGGTAACGCCGAAGCAACGGGTCGCATTATTTTTAATGACTTAGATGCTGTTTTTGCCTCAGAAAGTAATTTTGAAGATAAACTTAAAAACATTTCTGAAATAGACGGCGTAGTTCTTATATCTGCTTCAGGTGGCAAGCATGCCCCACTCATCGCAAAAAAAGCAACTGAAATGGGTAAACATGTCACACTTATAACTAACACTAAAGATTCACCTGCAGGGGAGGAGCTCGATGGGAAACATGATTATGATAGTTACGTTTTACCCAAAAATCGTGAGCCCTACACCTACAATACTTCAACTTACATGGGGATGATTCTTGGTAAAACAGGAGAGGATCCAGCACAAATTAAAGAGTTCATAGAACAATATACATCAAAAATCGACTGGCCAGATTTTTCTAAATTCGACAAATACTATCTAATTGTCCCACCAGAATTTGCCGGAATAATCCGCATGCTACAAGTGAAGTTTATTGAACTATTTGGTAGAAATATTGCAAGAGATGTAGAAACCAGTGAATACGTCAGACACGCTACAACTGTAGCTTCATCAAATGAAATGTTTATTTCTTTTGGGAAGCCAAACGACACGTGGGGCAAACAAGAAAATCGATTACATATCCCGTTGCCAGATAATGCTCAGTACGGCGCGATGATGGCAATTGGATATTACACAGTTTCTCAGATCCAAAAAGCGCACCCTCAGTATTTTAAAGATAATATCGCTAAATACACCGAGGAAGTCTCAAAGATATTCGGCCAAGAAATAAAACCAATCGTAGAATAACATTACGGTTTAAAAGTTAAATAGCCAGATCAGTCTAGCGTGTTGTCTGTAGTCTTTCCAAAAAATCAACTGCATCTTTGTCGGTCATTAAGCTTGTTTGTAACTCCTTGCCATATATGGTCGGTGACAGCTTTGTTTGCACAAGTTCCCCACCAACAAAATAATGGGTCAGGATAATTCCACGCTCAGTACCTGGCCAATTAGTCTGATCAAAATACAAATTTCCTAATCCATAGTAAATCGGTTTACCTTTATACATCTCATAGGTTTGTGGCTGATGCGCCTGAGAACCAACAACCATATCAGCACCAAGGTCTATAATTTTCTTAAAAACAGATTCCTGCCCAGATATTGGTTTATCACATATAGGAAACTCAACATATCCATCGGGGTATGAATAACACTCCCAGTATTGAACATCCACAACAACAAAATCAGATTCCAACTTAGCTTTTTTTATGTCAGCCTCTATCATTGTAAAATCAAAACGATTCGCGCCAGCTATCTCAGTTGTTGCGATTGCTCCACTGCCTATAGAATCTGCGTAATTATACCCAAGAAATGCAACCTTAGAATCCTTTGTGTTCACGATGTAGGGCTTTGATGCTTCCTCTACGTTAAGCCCACCACCAAAAGTGCCCCATCCAAGCTCATGATAGAGATTTATTGTTTCTGTATTATATTTGCTACCCACATCATTATTGTGATTACCAGTTAGTTCAACTACGTCGATACCGCTGGCTTTCAAAGTTTCAATAAATCTAGGATCAGAACAAAAAATCGATGAGCTGTAGTCACAACCGTCTTTAAAAGATACTTCATTTGACACATGAGTTACATCTGCGTCACTCAAAAAACTACCAATGTTTTTGCTGAAATACAAAGGATCGTTTACTTCATTTAACTTTCTTAGCATTACTCGTGTCAATGCAGTTACTCCTGTTTGTTTTATCGTTAATGTGGTATTTGAGTCTGACAGTGAATTAAGTTTCAGTTTATTAAAGTCTGCGCTTGAATTTCCCTCGAAAACTGCCTGACGGAAAATTGCCCCGGCCTTAAAGCTATCAAGGTAGAATACGCCTTCAAAAGATAGCAGTTTCATGTTTTGACTTAACTTTGAAACAGGCATGATAACGATATCTGATTTTCCAAGATCATCCATAGAATTTAGTAATGACTGTGAACTCATCTCAATACCGAGTGCATTTGCGATAGCTTCTTGTGGTGTTTTGTCTATTTCAAACCAAATTTTTATATCAGTTTTTCCTATCTCTTCAAGTGTAATGTTCTGTCGAGGATTATAGACGTTCGTAACTGGTATGTAAGCGTCAAGAATGGGTAATCCGTCGTCAATTACAACTGCTGTGTTTACGCTCACAGTATTAACCCCATTCACTACAACTGAATCTTGCTTGATTGCTGTTGAAATAGATTCTTTTTCGGTATCACTAACACTAGTGTCGAATTGAACGCGGTTTACTATGGTCTGTTTTGGTGTTTCTGGTGGCGTAGGGTTTAAATAGTTATAGACAATAAACCCGCCAAAGCCTCCAACCAACATAGCTATCGGTATAACAAGAACCATAGTTTTAAAATGAAAGAAATTACTAGCCACTTCCTTGGATTTTACCCACATATACAGACAGTTTAACACTAACGCCTAAAAAAGAGCGATACTAGAATCAATAGGACTTCTCAACTCCACATAAAGTTTCCGATACGTTAAAAGTCCCAATATTGGAACCAATCTGTTATGATTAGTACTGAATATAGAGAGATATTGTTAGTTAGGAGTATCGAATGGCAGAAAAGAGCAAATTGATTATTATATCAACACGTCTACCGATAAGTGTCAGTAAAGTAAATGGAAAGTTAAAATACACACAAAGCTCTGGTGGCCTGGCGACTGGTGTTTCAAGTATCAGCAAGAAACTAGACAGCATCTGGATAGGCTGGCCAGGCATAGCTTCGAATGAGTTAAGTAAAAAAGAAAAAATCGAGGTCATAAATGAATTAAAAAAACACAAATGCCATCCTGTATTCCTAAATTCTGAACAAGTTGATATGTATTACTCGGGATATTGTAATGCTACATTGTGGCCATTATTTCACTACTTTACGGATATGAGCGAGTTTAACCCAGACTACTGGGAGTCATACAAGCGCGTTAATGAACTTTTTTGTAAAGAAACAAGGCAATTCGTAAATGATAACGATAACGTCTGGGTTCATGACTACCAATTAATGCTTTTACCTAATCTTCTTCGCCAAAAATTCTCTAAAGCATTAATAGGGTTTTTCTTACATACTCCTTTCCCTTCATACGAAATTTTTAGAATAATTCCCGAGCGTGAAGAATTGTTAAACGGCCTCCTTGGTGCAGATTTAGTCGGTTTTCATACATATGATTACGTTCGCCACTTCTTAAGTAGTACTCATAGGCTTCTAGGCCACGAAAGTGATCTAGGGCGTATCCAGATAGATGGCAGAACCATACAGGCTGATGCCTTCCCAATAGGCATTGACTATAAAAAATTCTCAAAAGGCTCACGAAACCGAAATGTTAAAAGCTTGATAAAATCATTTGAACTTAATGACAAGCGAAGTAAAGTTATTTTGTCCGTGGACAGAGCAGACTATTCAAAAGGAATACCTTCCCGACTTGATGCTTACGAGTTATTCTTAGAACAAAACCCTAAATATCATGGGAATGTTACGCTTGTGTTATTAGCAGTCCCTTCGAGAGAATATATTCAAGCATACATTAAGCTTCGTAAAGAAATCGAACAAAAAGTTAGTCGTATTAACGGAAAATATTCGACAATAAATTGGTCGCCTATACATTATCATTATCAATCATTACCTTTCAATGAGGTTACCGCTCTATACGCTACGGCTGATATAATGCTTGTTACTCCTCTGAGAGATGGTATGAATTTAGTTGCAAAAGAATATGTAGCAACTCGGCATAAAAAAGAAGGTGTTTTGATACTAAGCGAGATGACAGGTGTTGCAACAGAATTAACAGAAGCTGTGATGGTAAACCCTAGAAACTATCAGATGGTAGCTGATGCGATAGTTAAATCTCTGGAAATGCCTAAAAAAGAACAGAAAAAACGTATTTCTGCTATGCAGGAGAGAATATCAAGCTATACAATCACTAAGTGGGCTGAGGATTATATTTATGAACTGAGTAGCTTCAAAGATAAATTTAATAAACATCTAAATTTTCTTGAAGGCAAAAATAAAAATCAACTTATAGAAGATTACAAAGATTCTAAAAAAAGGCTGATTCTATTAGACTACGATGGCACGCTTAAAGAATACGTTTCTAGCTATGATGAAAAAATAGCCAGTCCTACAAAAAATGTTCGAAAATTAATTAAAAGACTTACGAATGATAAAAAGAATAAAGTGGTAATTGTGAGTGGTAGGCCGAAAAACATACTTGAAACATTCTTTGAGAACAAAGGTCTGGGGCTAGTAGCTGAACATGGTGGATGGTTATTTGAAGCTGGCCACTGGGTTAAATCAAATCTTACACCTAAAAAGTGGAAAAAAGGTATAAAGCCCATACTCCAACAATTCACTGCAAGGACACCGGGAGCTCAGTTGGAAGAAAAAGATTTTTCTTTAGTTTGGCATTACAGAAACGTTGCTCCAGATCTAGCGTATGTTCGTAGAGAAGAACTAAAGGCTGAACTATCGGGTATTCTTGGGATCAGCGATGTGAACTATTATGAAGGAGAAAAGATAATAGAAATAAAGCCTCGCAATATGCATAAAGGGACAATAGTAACAGAGCTGGTAGATGAGGGTGACTGGGATTTTATCTTGTGCATGGGCGATGATTATACAGACGAGGACATGTTTAGAGCACTACCAGAGAGAGCCTTCACTGTGCACGTAGGAAATGACGATACAGAAGCCCG
>CAZKAL010000031.1:6113-9301 GCA_964550995.1 uncultured Candidatus Saccharibacteria bacterium
GTTTCTGCATCTCTTGTTGCTTGATTATTTTTAGCCATCTTCTGTACCTTTCTACTTTAATGGTTGGGTTTTAGTTACTAATACTGCCTCTGCCGCTACTACCAATACCAATACCAAAGAGGCTATAATTCCGTATAACACAACTTTTTTAAGGTTCTGTTTATTCTTAATTGATTTTCCTTGAACGGTTAGTATTATCGCTACAACAATCATCACTAGGAGTGGTGCGAAAGCTAAATGCTCTTTATGCTCAAACACCATTGAATGAATCCAAGCCGTGTCTGGGTTTGCTTTTAGCAATGTACGCGGGCTGAATCCCGAAATTTTTTCTCTGTAAGGTCTATAAATAAATAGCCCCATGAAATCGAGTATTGCTATATTGACAGCGAGTGCAATGGCTACATTCTTTAACCATAACCAAGCTTTTTCAAATTTATCTAAGCTGAAAAATAAAGTAATCGCAGCGCCAAATAAAATTAAACTTGCCATTGATAGACCACCATGCAGATCGGCGAGCCAATTCCAATATGATAACCCAAAGAGCTTATCTGAAAATTCTTGAAGAGTAGCAAATATATAAATCATAATACTAATGGTAACTTTATACCTGCTAATTTTCTAAGTCAAGTCGAATTGGACAATATTTAATTAGTTCTCCACAGGTCGAGAATATAGCTAGTATCACGTCAAAGCTTACAGATATAGATAACAGCTTCTATGTAAATATCCAGAGTACGGAGTGAATTATTATCGCTTTTTTCGTTTTTTAACTAAGCCTGAATTATCCCTAATAAATTCATGCCAGGTAAAATTAACATGTTCTCCTGCCCGAAACACTCGAACTACTTCAAATAACCTAAGCGCTCGGAAAATTTCAGCCCAACTATCAACTATCGGTATAGATGCTAGCAATAGGTGTAGATTCTTGATAAAAAACTTGCCTTTAGTTTTTGCTCGATGTAGCATCCACAAATACTCACTCATGAATACGAAAGCAATTATTAAATCCATTGCAAAAATAATGTCAGCCGTTCTCTCAGAAACACTGAAAGACAACTCAAAAATTATAGTACCGACACTCAATAGAGCAAGAAGCCCCATAACTATTTCTCTATAAAATGTAGAGTTGTATTTTTTAATTCGTTTTTCTAATTTATCATTGGTTTTTTTATTCTGTAATAACATACAAGCTTACTTAAAGTGGAATTTGAAAATTAAAGGTGCTCAAAAGAAAATCATATATTCCAAAGGCAATTAACATTATAAAAGTCATGTATAGAAGTTTTAATTTCAAATCGTGTTTTGCAGCAAGAGTAACATTCTTATGTTTTATCACATCAAGAAGTTCATCGCCTATTTGAATGGATAGAAATGTACCAACAGCAGATACAAGTATAATTCCCCATAAAGGCCAAGGGTGCGTCAATATATGATGAAGGAGACTGAGTATTTGTGTTTGCTCGTAAGTGTCTGGGTTAAATTTAAGGGCGTACAAGTTCAAACTTATTGCTGATAACCACACCAACATTTCAGAGTAAACCATTCTGAAACCGCCTATCAACCTAACTGGAAAATCTATCAACATACCAGCATCAGCTATAGGTGTACTAAGTACAAAAAATGACCAAGACAACCAAGCAATCAAAAAACCATCACTATAACCATATTTTGAGCTTATAAACACAAAATAAGATACAAAAATTATAAGTATCACTAAAAAACGAACATAGACCGATCGGTGTGTTTGGTGTTTAGGATGGATTTTGTTTTTTGGTCGGCTTTTCAGTGCTTGCATAAGCGTAATTATACATTAATTCTAACTGCATACTCTTACTTTGTATTTTATCAATGTCCATAGCAAAACGCTGTATTTGATAATAGAAATGTCTATATATAAATAATTGAAGACCTCTGCAGCTATACATTAGGACGTCAAAGAATTATATTTTTCTTAAGCTTGATTTATTATGTGTTTAAATATTCTTTAGTGTTGAGCCTGATTACAAATTATTTACTTGGAACTCTAGCGGTTTTTTTATTCTCAGATAGATCCCATCTTTTAATAAGGTAAGCGATCAAAGGCGGGTTAACGAACTTGAAGATAATAGTAGTACTGACAAGCACAGTAAATAGATTAGATGGGATAATATTATTATCAAGCAATATTTTAATAACCACTATTGAAGTACTTAGTCGCACGGTAAGTGCAATACCTGCGACAATTGATTCGTGTTCACCGATGTGCCTGTGCGTAGAGTAATATGTGATTACAATTTTAGTAATGCTTGTACCTAGTGCCAAAAGTAGACTAAGCGGAAGAACAGATCCAAAAGAATCAAAATTTGTCTCAATCCCTACCGATACAAAGAAAATTGGCGCGAAGAAACCATATGCCAGCAATTTGATCTCTGATTCAAACATCTTAATATGCCCATCAGGTAAGGCGTTATTAACAACTATGCCAGCTATTAAAGCGGCAAGCTCAGTTGCATCAATTAAAGTTCCAAACCACACGAATGCCATAAAAACCATCATCGTACCTATAAACAAATGCTCTTTTTTTGCAAATTGCCATGAGTGTTTTATAAAACCAAAATACTTTAATGCCCAAGGACTTAAAATTAGCACAAGAGCGAGAAGAGCGTGCCCCAATGCTGTACTCAGTCCACTATCGAAATTCGCGCTAATTGTTAAACTAACAATTATAAGAACTACTATTTCAATAACGTCATCAAGTACTCCTATGCTTAGTATAGTTTGACCGAGCCTTTTCTTAGTTAAATTAAATTCATCTAATATAGGTAACAGAACAGCTTCTCCAACCGTAGCAAAAGAAGAAGCAACTAAAATTGAGACCAACCATCCCAGGTCAAAAAACGTATGAATGAGTAGCGTACCTACAATGGCCTCACCAAGGATAATAAACATCGTCGAACGCAGTATAAATAGGCCTTGTTTTCTTATCTCCTTTAGATTTATGCTAAAACCTATAATAAATAGTAGGAAGAGTATCCCGAATTCTGATAGTAACTGGAAGGACCCAGACTGAAAAATATCGTTAAACCAATTTCCTTGCAGCGAGAAGACAGTTCCTAGCAACAAAGCCGCAAATATCCAAGGTATACGTACCTTTTGCAATAATTTACCACCATAAAATGTAGTGGCATATACAATAAAAAGAAGTAATA
>CAZKAL010000032.1:0-2857 GCA_964550995.1 uncultured Candidatus Saccharibacteria bacterium
TATTTTCGGCTTGGTTCTTTGCGATGCTCGCTTCACCGTATCACTCCATACGACTCGTTGTGCTTCTCAAGACCGCACCAAAAATAGCTCGACCGTGAGCAGTCTGTTCTTCGAAAGTATTCTTTTGGGAACCCACTTTTGTCCGATTTAGCCATTTGTTGTTTTCTTCTTTTTATAGCTTCTGTAAGCGAGTTTCTTTCTCTGTTCGTCTAGTCGTATTATATAATTTTCAAATGGCTTCAATAGCGTAGAGTACTTCCAGTTCGGAGTCATTATGTTAAGCAATCTACCCTTATTCGCTAAGTATTCAATCAGAGAAAAAAAGTCACCATCGCCAGATACAATTATTGCTTTTTTATAATTAGACATTTCTTTCATGGCGTACATTACAAGCTCTGCATCAACATTACCCTTCACCGCTGGTTTATCTTCTTTAGCTTCTTGATTCGGGTCCACATACATTTCTATAGTCGGCTTCAATACGATCAAGTAGCCGTAATCATGCATCTGCTTATACAAATCCTCAAATTCAGGTAAATAACCAATAAACATGTATGCACTCTCGACACCAAAATCATCTCGCAGATAAGCACGGAATTTCTTCCAGTCCATCTTAAACCCTGCACGTTGTATGCCAAGGTTCAAATTCTGCGAATCAATAAACGCATAGTTGTATTTTTTTTGTTTTGTACGTGGCTTGTTCATTTACACAAATAGTAACAGGTTTCACTAGAAGTCCCAAGGACTGCCTGTAGGACCATTAGGCGTAGGTTTAGGCGTAAAGACACTATCTTCAGGGGGGGCAATCTGAGGTTGAGGTGTAATAATATCTCTAGGGTCAGACGTAGGTTTAGGCGTAAAGAAACTATCTTCAGTGCCAGGAGCATCTCTACCTGAACGACTTTCGTTAAAGACGTCTCTGCTGCCTTGACGCAATACTTCTCTCCCACCCCTCTCAACAGCTCCCCTTAGTCCTCTTTGAGCAGCACCCATAGGATTAAAACCTGCTCTTACAACTCTCCGTGTACTTATATCACCATTGTCATTTCTGAGGTCTGCAGTTGCACCTCTACCTGCCTCAGCTAATACCTCTCGTGCTGCATTCCGGACTTTAGGATTTTGTACAACTTCTGTTGTTCTGTTTAACGCAAATTGCCCAAAAGAGTGTGCAGCTGTTCTGAGCCGTTCCGAACGTGGTGAACGTTCTCCAGGATTAGGTGGTTGAACTGAAATATCATCAAAACCATCCTCCCAACCTGCTTTGGTTAACTCTGTGGGGTCTGGTTTTGTGTAGCGTTCTAGTGTTTCTACGGACATTTTTATAATTCTTGTTTTTATTTATGATTTACAGTTCTTATTATACACGAATTTGTATTTTTGTCAACTTTAATGCGACGCAGTACCTTAGCAGTTCATTAAAATATACCAAAATCGCCTAGTATTAATAATTCCGTTTATCCGGAAAAAACAGATTCATATACTATTTCTTTCAATATACATTTTTCAGCATTCAAGCAAGACTAAGCATCACCACGCCTACTATAACTATGAACATCCCAATGCTCTGCATTAATGTAAGGGATTCTTTATCGTATTTTTTTGCTAAGCCTGCCGTTACAACTGGAGAAGCTGCACCTATTGCGGCCGGAATACCGACATTATCTACATTGGCAATAGCAATAAATAATCCTATATTACCTGCACTACCGAACAGCACGCCAAGGTATATGAATTTGTCGTATATTGCTTCTTTTACAACTGAAAACCATCTAAAACGTAACCAAACCAACATAATCAGAAACGTGATAATTATATTTGTTAATTCAAAAAGTATGACGTTTTGATACCATTGCTGAGTCGCAGCAATATCAAATATCACAAATCCAATGCCAAAAAGAATCATTGATGCAACAGCCAAAACTATTGACTCTATACTAGACTTAGACCTTTTACTGCCTTTATTTTGATACGAAAGTAAGCCAATCCCAGCTACTACTACTATTGTTGCTAGAATCTGTACTGGGAGTATGGACTCGTCCTGAAACAATACTAGCACCAGCAAAGTCACGATTGTGTATGAATTTACTATTGGGGCTACAACACCAGTCTTACCCTTGCTAAATGCTTTAACAAGCAAGATAAATCCGAAATTTGTTATAATTGCGGCCAATAAAAATATCGTAATACTTTCTAATGAAAAGATTGGTAGACCATATAAAAGTCCGATAACTGAAATAGGTACAATAGATAGTAACGAATACAAAAACGCTACAACCGTCGGATGTACGTTCTTTGAAAGACGACTAGCCGAATAATCGCTGACTCCGTAGCCGAAAAGTGGGAAAAGGCTAAATAGGTAGCCTATATTCACAAAGTAGCGCCTTTGCGGGCTTTGTTGGCCCATTCGTCGGCTAATTCATTCCCGTCATGCCCAACGTGGGCCTTAACCCAAATTAACTTTGTATTGGAGTTCTCATATAGCTCCATAGATTCTTTTACGATGTCTATGTTCTTAATCTCGCCCTTAGATTTCTTCCAGCCTTTTGCTTTCCAGCCTATGCCCCAGTTTGTTATAACATTTATCCAGAATTCGCTATCTGTGTGTATCTCGCATTCTTCCCCGTCAGCATATTTCATGGCGGCAATTAGCGCCAGCCCTTCCATGCGGATATTTGTTGAGTCTTCGTCGTTACCTAGTACAACCGGCTTATAGCTCTTCCCCGCCTTTTCGATCACGGCAAAACCGCCAGGCCCAGGATTTGGGCTACAAGAGCCATCGGTATATAAAATCATAGTTATAAGTCTACAGTAAACATGTGTCGTTCATAAACTATTTTCGAAATATCCCATGTTTATA
>CAZKAL010000032.1:2957-4237 GCA_964550995.1 uncultured Candidatus Saccharibacteria bacterium
AATCAACACACAAAGTTCTTTAGCTACATGGATGACTAGATTAATGCATAGCCTTTATCCCTATTCTACGCTCGTATCACCAGGAGCAAAGGGTATAGATAGATTACCTACATCTGGATGCTGGTACTCGAAAGAAATAACACTTTGGAATTCATTAAACGCTAACCCACCATCTATAATTGCTTGATCGGTGCTTACATATTGAGTATTCAAATATGATTTCTTCCCGCCACCAGTGGGGATAATAGCTATATCCTCATCTTTCCTTTTTATCCAGTACGGCGAGCTTACACGAGCATCCTTAAATATACCCAATGTATTTAGATAACTAAGTCTTTGACGTCTAGTTTCTTTCTCGTCTGGTCGCATAGTTCCTACATTTTTAACAAAGAACATTCGTGCAATTATATCTGCTTTTTCTTGAAGCGACATCGTGTCATCTATCGCAATTTTATCCATGTCGAGTGAAAATCCATCATCTGCTAGCTTTCTATAATCATGGCTGTCTATTTCTGCTAACAAAGTCGGGATAGCACCCTCAACGGTAATAAATTTTCTATATTGCGTCGAAACTGTATTACCCTCTACGTCGTCGTAGCTATATTTTCCTACATCTACTTTGTGACATATACGCAGTACCTCAAGATAATTATATGGCATAATTTCAAGCGTGCCTTTGCGCCAGGCCATCCCGCGGTAAATGCCCTTTATTCCTTCATCGTTAACAGCGAACATTTCCATACCGTGTAGTTTAGCGTCGACATGTACAGCCTCGACCTCTCCACCAATTATACTTACAGGTTCTCCAAGCAACGGTAATAGATTTAGGTCTCTAGATAGCACATTCACATCTTCAAGTTTATGCCCACTGTCTACTAATTGCTGCAGGGTTGTTGCGTCTTCAATTACAGCTTCGAATATTTGTACTTTGTCTATTGGTCCTGTGTATCCCGTCACAATATTTTCATTGTATCAAATTTGTACTATATCTCTTCTAAATAAAGCACACTCATGTACGCCCTAGAGCTATTTTTTATATCACCCTGTAACACTTATTTATCACGCAAATCATTAGAGTCCTTGTATTAGAGGATTTAAATTATTGAATATTTACTTAATTTTGACTGTATTCTGTTGATCCTGGTACTGGTCCACCTTTATCAGGTATTCCGTCTCCGTCAGTATCAAAACCTAAGACGTCAGCTACTCCGTCTCCATTAGTATCAAATTCCTGTGGAACAGGGTTTCCTCCTCCGCCACCTTTTTGTGGATTTTCGTCT
>CAZKAL010000032.1:4337-9243 GCA_964550995.1 uncultured Candidatus Saccharibacteria bacterium
AAATTCCTGTGGAACAGGGTTTCCTCCTCCGCCACCTTTTTGTGGATTTTCGTCTTGACTGTATTCTGTTGATCCTGGTACTGGTCCACCTTTATCAGGTATTCCGTCTCCGTCAGTATCAAAACCTAAGACGTCAGCTACTCCGTCTCCATTAGTATCAAATTCCTGTGGAACAGGGTTTCCTCCTCCGCCACCTTTTTGTGGATTTTCGTCTACTTTGACTACTGTTGTGCTTGGATTTCCAAGCACAACATCAATTACGTTATCATCATCCTCGTGAACCACGGCTTCTTTATCACCAGTAAAGATATTTCCAACGGTATCTGGATTAGATGCTATGCCTAGACCAGCAGCAGTAACAGCAAAACCGAGACCAATTGCTGTCCCCCGTTTAAGTCTTTTGCTTTTGTTTGGAGCATTGTCGTGAATAGGTTCTGGCGTTGGCGTTGGTATTTGTGTTTCATCTTTCGTTGGTATTTGTGTTTCATCTTTCGTTGGTATTTGTGTTTCATCTTTCATAGTTCTATTATAGCATAAACATCACATTTTTGTCAATGTGTCGTAATAGTTCAATAATATCCCACCCTACCGATTGCGCAAACTTTTTCTCTCAGCTCAACTGTCAGCAACAAAAATATCTATAGATTACACACCGCACCTATCTATGCAGTTTGCTATACATATAGTACAGTTTTATATCTTGTGCTATTTTTAAACCACCTAGAGATTTCTGAGACATCACACTTATCTACAGCAATACGCACCGCAAAATCTTCTAATTCTTTCTGATTAGCTGTCATAACGTATCCGTTCTTCATTAAAAATATAGAAGAAGTTACTATACCCGTTCGTTTATTACCATCAACAAACAAATGATCAGCAATTATGTTTCGTGCATATACAGCAGCTTTATCACAAATATCTGGATATTGCTCTTGCCCAAATGCTTCTTGTTTTGGTGCCTCAACAACAGATTTCAGCCTACCCTCATCTCTTATCCCATGACTGCCTCCGAAATCTTCAATAATTTTAAAATGTAAATACAAAATATCTTCAGCCGTTAAAAAATACATCGCGCGTCTATTCTACCTTTGTGACAGATTTTTTAGTGCTGACTTATACTGTTTGGCGAACTTCGCATAATCATCAACAATATTAATGTTGTTATCCTCAGTAATTTCTTCGTGACGCGACCGCACCATTTGGCCTGGCTTAAAACCTAAAGCCTTAGCTTCTTTAGCCGGAATGGTTACCGCCATGCTATCACCTACTTTTATTATCTTTTGTACAGATTCTATTGCTTTCATGATCTTAATATACCATATATTATAATAATATTATAATAATATTGAAATTTTATTATAATTTTTAGGTTTTCTTAATCCTACCCACCATGACGGTCTATGATTTTTTGTTTGGCTTTTTTAGCAGCACGTTCTAGGTCGACTCCTTGCTCTACCGCAATCGTGTTTAGCGAGATTAGGAAATCCCCCATCTCTTCTTCAAGATTTAATTTCGCCTGTTTATGCTCTTTGTCTCCTTGGTTTTTTCTTATAGCTTCAGCAACTTCACCGAACTCTTCTACTAAAAATAATAGCTGTAGATGTTTGTCTGGGAGTGAACCTTTGTAGTCAACCCACGATTCACCTACCCAATCCTGAAATTCTTTAATCGTCATACTTATCCTTCCGTTGATATTGCCTATATTCTACCTGTATAATTCAACTATGAAAAGGCGTGTTGCGGTTAGAGCGATTATTGTAAGAGGCGGTAGACTTCACTGTGTTAGGCTCAAGCCATACAAGGGTAAAATTGCTGGTGATTATTGGTGTGTAATCGGTGGTGGCGTTGAGCCTGGCGAGCCATTGATCGAGGCCCTTAAACGTGAGGTGGTGGAAGAAACTGGAGTAAAACCAGTAATAGGAAATCTGCTCTACGTCCAGCAATTTAGATCTGGCGGTAATGAGCAAATGGAGTTTTTCTTCCATGTTACTAATGACAAAGACTTCCTAAATATTGACCTTAGTAGAACAACACACGGTGAGATAGAAATAGCTAAAATTGATTTTATTGACGTTACGAAAGAGACAGTCCTACCCAAATTTTTAACCAAAGAAAACTTTGAAAACCTAGAAAACCACCCCACAAAATTCTTCAACTACTTATAGAAACAAATCTTCATTAAATTTCTATTAGACTACACGCCTGGATCAAACAGCCCTACTCTATCCTCTGTCTCTACCAATACGCAAGAATGCCCTAATTTTGTTAATTTCATTACAAATCTTCTAGCGGAATTCCGGTTTTTTTGGATACCTTGCGCGCCCATTCTAGTAATTTTTCAAATTGTCGACTGCTCATAAGGGCTTCCGTTTCGTTATCATCAATCCTTTTCACAAAACCATCAATAGTATCTGTCAACTTGTTCAGACTTACTTGAGAGGCTGTATCCTCGAATTTAATATTCATCTCAGAACGAAATTCTTCAACGTACTTGAATAGTTTAGTGAATTGATCATCGCTCATGATTCTACTGTAGCAAATCTTCGATTTTTATGCGTTTTTGTTCTGTGGTGTCTCTATCTCTTACAGTTACAGTACCATCTTCTAGTGTGTCAAAGTCTATTACTACGCAGTACGGAGTACCGATTTCGTCCTGACGGCGATAGCGTTTGCCGATATTACCATTATCATCCCACATAACAGCATTATTTTTCCTTAGTTTGGCATATACTTCCCTAGCCTTTTCAATTAGCTCTGGCTTATTTTTTAGCAATGGCGACACACAGTACTTTACTGGAGCAATTCTGGGGTCAATTTTCAGTACAATTCTTTCCGATCCGTTGATTTCTTCTCTAACGAAAGCATCTGTTAAAACAGCCATAAATAGTCTACTGACACCAACTGAGGACTCGATAACATAGGGCGTAAACTTCTCCCTTGACTGTTCATCAAAATACTGCAAGTCTTTACCACTACCTTTTATGTGACTTGAAAGGTCAAAATCTGTCCTGTTATGAGTGCCCCATAATTCCTTAAACCCCTGCGGGAATTTAAAGTAGACATCATGTGCCTTAGAAGCATAATGAGCTCGCTCATCTTCATCGTGTTCATGCCACTTAATATTTTGCTCTTTGATACCTAAATTCTCAATCAGAAATTTCCAGGCAAAATTTCGCCAATCTTCGTATACACTCTCCTGATTTTTAGGATTTATGAAATACTGCATTTCCATTTGCTCGAATTCTCGAACCCGAAATACGAAATCACGCGGGCTAATCTCGTTTCTAAAAGCCTTGCCAATTTGTGCAATTCCAAATGGCAGTTTTGCACGCATAGTTTCGCGTACATTTTCGTAATTTGTAAATATTGGTCCTGCTGTTTCAGGACGTAAATATGCAACCGATGATTCGTTCTCAATCGGCCCTACCCACGTCTTCATCATCATGTTGTATTTTCTAGGTTCTGTAAGTTCTTTTTTACCACATACGGGACATGCTTTGTCTTTCAATAAATCTTTTAACTTAGCTAAGTCTGTAGAATCATTACCCGCCAGATGATCCGCACGATGGCGTGCACCACAATTTTTACAATCTACTAAAGGATCCGTAAATCCAGCAACATGACCGCTGGCTTCCCAAAGTTTTGGATTTTGAATTATTGCACTGTCTAATCCAAATACATTGTCCTTTTCGGTAACAACAGCATTCCACCATTCATGTTTTATATTGTTAATTAGCTCAACACCTAGAGGTCCAAAATCATAAAACCCAGCTAGTCCCCCGTATATTTCACTTGCCCGAAAAACAAACCCTCTACGTTTGCTCAAAGATATAATATCTTCTAGGGTTACTTCTTGTTTTTTATCACTCATATTTATATCTTAGTATACCAGAGGCGGTTAACGGCTACGAACCAAAACCAGTCTTTTTTTATAAATGCATTTTTCTAGTTTCAGAACTCTTCTATTTTTGATTCGGCAAAAACAGAAGCAAAAAACCGACACCCTGATAATAAACATAACTCATGACAAGGTAGTATTTGTTCTGAGCAGTAAGAACGACAAGCGTCCAAGAATATTGTTTCTTAGTTACAGATTCTTGGATTAGCTTACTGCTTATCCCAGAAAAATACGACTTGCATGAATCAGTTCATTGCTAGGGTGGATTAGCTACAGAGTACAGAATTATAGAACTACAGAACTGCATTGTAGCTTCTGAAGCTAAGTCCAGCACCTGCAGACTGATGATGTCAATCAGACGTAAGCTGAATAAAGCCTAAGCCCACCCAAAGTCATTAACTAAAATAGCTACTTTGGGGCGTTTATCGTTCTTAGGCGCAGCTTACGTCTGGTAGCTTGACGTCAATCATGTCTGTCAGATAATGCTGAGAGTTTTTGGATTCCGTTTTTGCGGTCAAAAATGGAATAAAAATTAAAAAAAGCTTTTTCGGTGTTCTTTTTTATAGATAGATGCAATCATTGTAGTCGTTGGCATTGCTCTAACAATGAAATTAAATCGGCTGCCAACCTATGAACATCTGATACTTTTATCAAATTTTCTGGCTTTGTTACTTTTGTTAATATCCGCAAAAACTTAATATGTTTTGGAGTGTACGGCCCTGCACTATGCTCAAAAAACCCCATATTTTCAAAGTCAAACTGATAGCTTGTTGATTCGTCAAAATCATCCCCATTTACCTGTTTATCTAAATTAACTCCAACGCCTTTTAAGCCGAGTAGCTGGACACTAAACCACACATTCGTTAAAACAAGGTTGTCCGGGTTATCGTTCAGCGAAGACAACGCGCTATTTAATAACTCAAAATACTCTGACTCGCAGGCTTCTTTTGTTGCAGAATCAATTTGTTTCAAAAAATCATAGGCCATCATAGTGGTATCAATATC
>CAZKAL010000033.1:0-9042 GCA_964550995.1 uncultured Candidatus Saccharibacteria bacterium
AGGACGTTGCCTAAGATATACTTCTCTGTTACAATAGTCTTCTAATAAACTAAACAACCTAGTGGACGGTTTCCTCTCAAAGACGAATGCGCTCGATGAGTCCCACCAGGTGAAGAGAAAGGACATAACCATGGCATCCAAAGTTGATGTTGATATTAAAAAATTACTAGAAGCTGGAGCACACTTCGGGCATAAGACAAGTCGTTGGCACCCGGCTATGCGACCATTTATCCATAGTAAACGTGGTGATACGCATATTATCGACCTTACTAAAACTGTTGAGGGACTAGAGACTGCACTTCAGGCTATAACAAACTCTGTAGCAAAAGGCGGTAAGGTTCTGGTTGTTTCTACCAAGAGGCAAGCTCAAGAAGCAATTCTAAAACTAGCAGAAGATACAGATATGCCGTATGTTGTTAATCGTTGGTTAGGCGGGATGCTTACGAACAAAAAGACTATGAACGAGCGAATCAAATATTTGAAAAAGCAAGAAGAACGTATGACTACGGGTGAGCTTGCAGCTAAATTCAGTAAGCTTGAAGTACAAAGATATCAAGAAGAAATTGATGAAATGAATGTTCAATATGGCGGCATCAAAGACCTTGGTGGCAATCCGGCAATTGTGTTTGTTATAGATATATTGCATGACAAAAACGCAGTTGCGGAGGCAAATAAACTGAATATCCCAGTTGTTGGTTTGGTTGATACCAATGGTGACCCAAGGACTATAAAATATCCAATTCCAAGTAATGATGACGCACTAAAGACAATAAACCTTGTATGTGAATACGTAAAACAAGCAATTGATCTTGGCAAATCTCTACAAAAAGCACCAAAACCAGAAAATGACACAAAGAAAGTAGAAGCTAAGGCAGTAACTAAAGAAGAAAAAACTGAAGCCCTAAAAAGAGAAGCTCTGGATAGCGGAAAAATTAAAACTGCAAGACAAAGACCTACAGCAAAATCCGACGCACCTAAAGAAGAAGTAAAAGAGGAGAAATAAATAGTGAGATTGTCTATTGAAGATATAAAGAGACTAAAGAATTTAACAGGTGTCGGGCTTACAGATGCTAAGAAAGCTCTAACTGAATCTGATGGTGATTTTGATAAAGCTCTAAAAGCTATGCGTAAAAAAGGTCTAACCAAAGCTGAAAAGCGTGGCGAACGTGAAGCGCGTAACGGTGTAGTGGGCAGCTATGTTCATGATAATCGGATAGGTGTAATCGTAGAGGTTAATTGTGAAACGGATTTCGTTGCACGTAATGAAAAGTTCACAGAATTAGTAAAAGATGTCAGTATGCACATCGCGGCTAGTGCACCGGTGTATGTTTCTCTAGAAGACATTCCAGAGAATGTGCGTAAAGAAAAAGAAGCAGAGTTCACTGAAAAAGCAAAAGATGACGGCAAGCCAGAAAAAATGTTGCCTCAAATCGTAGAAGGAATGATGAAAAAGCATTTTGCAAATTTATGTTTATTGAGCCAGCCCTTCATTAAGAACCCCGACCAAACGGTAGGGGATCTAGTAAAAGAGTCTAATGCACAACTTGGTGAGAATATATTAGTACGTAGGTTCAATAGAATTCAGCTCGGCGAACTTTCCTAAAATCGTAGGGAATACAATGACTGAGATTAGCGAGCTGCTGTGTGATTCATGTGAACTAAACGTTGTTTGCGCCAAAGATGTAAGTAGCGCAGCTCGAGTTTTAATAGAGTTTACAGGCGAGTGGTATATGGGTGAAGTCGTAGATGGAACTGCCCATCTTTAGACGGGGAGCCTGTTTTAAGAAGTTTTGCAGACGTTGGCAGTAAGACTGGCGTATTTGACGATGACAGGGAGTGCAGCAAAATATCTGCAATAGAAGGATGTGCAGCAGCTCATGCAAGAGAAGAGTGTTTTGTTTTTATAGATAACTCTAATCTCATTAGAAGCATATTAGGTGGTTAAGCTGTTATACTTAAGCTAAGTCAAAAGGAGTATTGTATGAATGATAAAGAAGTTATAGATGAACTTAATAGCAAATTAGCTCATGTGCAAAAGCATTTTGCTAGTGAGCTTGGTAAATTGCGAACAGGGCGGGCACACCCTAGTATGATTGACGGTGTTAAGGCAGAGGTATATGAAACTCAAATGCCACTTAACCAATTGGCTACTATTTCTACCCCAGAACCGCAATTAATTCAGATATCTCCATTTGACCCTAACAACATCCAAGCCATTGCATCTGCCATAAGAGCAGACCAAATGCTAGGATTTAACCCAGTAGATGATGGAAATGTAGTTAGAATCCAAGTGCCACCACTTACAGAAGAAAGACGAAAAATGATTGTCAAACAACTTGGCGAGAAACAAGAAGATGCAAATATCGGCTTGCGTAAAGCTCGGCATGATGCGATGGGAACTGTTGATAGTGCAAAAAAAGCCAAGGATATTAGTGAGGACGACGCAAAACGTCTACAAAAGCAAATTGATGAAGCTATAAATAAAGCAAAATCCGAAATAGAAGAGACTGCAAAGACCAAAGAATCTGAAATAATGAAAGTTTAGATTACACATGCCTTTCACTTTGGAGCGTATTCAGGAAGTCAGGGAAGTAGAAGAATACTACAGTTCTTTAGAATCCAGATTTGGGTATAGGCTGTTTTTAAAGGGAGATAAACACCTAGGGTGGCACGCGGATGGTAGTAAATTAAAGGATTCACTAGCACGCCAAAGAGTGATGGACGAGGTGTATAAGAGGTTTCGCTTCAAGAAAGACAAGAGGGCTAAGTTACTTGATGCTGGTTGTGGACTTGGTGGGGCTTCGAGGTATATATCTAAAAAATACGCTGCAGAAATAGATGGAATCTCAATCGTACCTTTTGAGGTTCAGACCTGCAAAAAGAAAGCTTTTAAACAAAAACTAAACTGCAACTATAGTTTGCAAAGTTACGATGATTTGTCCTTTGAAGACGAAGTTTTTGACGGTATTTATACGATAGAAACACTGTTTCACGCGAAAGATCCGCAAAAAGTTTTTAAAGAGTTTTATCGTGTCTTAAAACCAGAAGGCCGCGTAGTTTTGTGTGAATATAGTATGGCTCTTGACAGCAATTTTTTGCCGGAAGAAAAACAGTTTTCAGATTTTGTCCTAAAAGTTGGGGCTGGTCATGGAATGAAAAAGCTACGATATGGAGCTTATAAGAAGATGTTGATAAAAGCGGGTTTTTCCGATATTAAAGTAGAAAATCGTTCGCGAGAGGTACGACCCTCGCTAGTGAGACTTTACAGGTATGCACGATTGCCAAGTAAGGTAATCCGCTTTCTTCGGCTTGAGGCTTTTTTTGGAAATACTTTGGTGGCCGAAAGATGGTATGAACTATATGAACAAGATTTGTGGCACTATGTTGTTGTAACAGCAATTAAACCAAAGGCTAAAAAATGATACCAAAACACCTAGGCCTAATCATAGATGGTAATAGACGCTGGGCAAAGGCGCGAGGGCTTCCAACTCTAGAAGGTCACCGTAGGGGGTACGACAACCTAAAAGTTATTGGTGAGGCTGCATTTGATGCCGGTGTGGAGTATGTCTCTGTATACATTTTTTCTACAGAGAATTGGAGTAGATCTAAAGAAGAAGTGGGTTATTTAATGAAGCTGGCGTTAAATATTGCGTCTAAAGACCTAGACTCTCTCATTGAAAAGAACATTAAAGTAGTGTTCTTGGGGTCGAGGCAGAAATTGGACAAAGCTATAGAAAATGCGATAGACAAAGTAGAAGAAAAATCTAAGAATAACACTGGTGGCACACTCGCGCTTTGCTTTAATTATGGTGGGCAAAACGAGCTTGTTCATGCCGTAAAAAATATTATTTCAAGCGGGGTAGGGGCACCAGATGTGACAAAGGAGCTAATTGAACAAAATCTATATAAGCCAGAAGTACCACCCATCGACTTTTTGATCAGAACTTCTGGTGAGCAACGTTTAAGCAACTTTATGCTCTGGCGTGTAGCATATAGTGAGCTGTATTTTGTAGACAAACACTGGCCTGGATTTACTGTTGATGATCTATCTGAGGCTTTAGACGTCTATGCAAATCGCCGGCGCCGATTCGGTAAATAATTTGCTTCAAGCAAGCAAAATATGACGACTAACACGGTTTAGATACTTTTTTGTTGATCCGACAGTGGCATCGTAGGCTGTGAATTATTTGGTCACGTGACCAAATAATTCATGAAAAGACTATTCCGTACTCATTAACTTCAATATCCTAGTCTAGTATTTTGTATTTTATTTCTTTAATCACTAGCCTATCTTTTTCGATCTATATAACCCTGCTATAATAATAACCAACATGATACTTGTAATTTTTGGCGTCTTGATGCTTATTGGGCTGGTGATTTTACACGAGCTAGGTCACTTTTATGCTGCACGCAAAGCAGACGTAGTCGTTGAAGAATTTGGTATTGGCTTTCCACCGAAAGCTAAATTACTGGGTAAGCAGAATGGTACAGAATACACGTTGAATTGGTTGCCACTAGGCGGTTTTGTTCGACTGAAGGGCGAACATGACTCTGATACCACCAAGGGTTCATTCGGTGCTGCAAAACTTGGTGATAAGGTAAAAATAATGGTTGCTGGTGTGACGGCCAATGCCTTGATTGCTATATTTCTTATGACAATTGTAGCTGCAGCTGGATTACCTAAGTTCATAGACAATCAATTCACAGTTGATAGTGATACGACTATATCTCAGTATGACGTAGTAGCGGCTTATGTCGCTGGGGACGATAAGAGCGGAGACAAAGTTGAGAACTCACCTGCATATACAGCTGGTCTTCGTAGTGGTGATGTGCTGTTGTCGTTACGCGAAACGGGTGATTGTAACGACTGTGCGCTATATCCGATTAAAAGTCCTGATGATTTAGGAGTGGCTACAAAAAGTCTAGCAGGAAAGACGGCAGACTTAACCTACACGGAAAGAAATAAACCAGAGAACGTGAAGACTACAAACGTACAATTGCGCACTGAATCAGAAGTTGAAGCTAGCCGTGAGCTTCGCACAGCTTGTATAGAGAATTTTAAAGAAGGAGACATAGCTTGTCCATTTACAAAAGGGTATCTTGGTGTGGTCCCGGATGAGTATGTAGAACGAAAATCCACATGGTCCTCACCAATTGTGGCAACAGTAGTTTCGGGACAAATTATTCAGCAAACATTTAAGAATTTTGGCGGGATAATTAGTGATTTGTTTAAGGGTGATACAACTACTGCGAGTGAGCAAGTAACGGGAGTTATAGGTATTGGATACATATTAGGTCAACTTAGCGCGCAAGGAATTATATCCGTAATTTTTCTTGTAGCGGTAATTTCGTTATCGCTTGCTGTTATGAATATTTTGCCTATTCCTGCGCTGGATGGTGGAAGGCTGTTTGTAACATTGTTGTTTAGAGCATTCAAAAAGCCACTTACGAAAAAAACAGAAGAGCGAATCCACGGCACGGGGTTTGTACTCTTAATGCTCCTATTTGTGCTTATAACGGTAGTAGATGTCCAAAGATTCATCCTCGGCTAAAAAAGTATTCAATCCTAAGTGGTTTGGTATTTCTATATTTTCTGCAACTGTTATTTTTTATACTAGCCAAATACTACCTGTTATTGTACTTTCGTTTGTATTTTATTTTAGTGGAATGAATAAATCAGAATTTTCTGATTTATTTGTTGATAATCCACAATTTCAGTTGCTTGTTATGTTTCTTGTAGCTGGCCTAGGAATTTTTCTAGTGTATAGATATTTAAAATGGCGCGGTGAAAAGCCTTTGAATTTCTTAATGTTAACTCAAAAATATCCGAACTATAAACAAGTAGGGGAGGTCATAGTTACTTATGGACTGTATTTTGTTACATTGATAGTTGCTACCATAATATTGACTATATTTTTACCGATAGACGTAAATCAGGCTCAAGATTTAGGTATTAGTCGTCCGGGTACAACTTCTGGACTTGTTTATATTTTTATAACTTTGGTTATGATAGCACCAATAAGTGAGGAAATCTTGTTTAGAGGGTTCTTGTTTGGGTCTCTTTCAAAATATAGCTCGAAAATAATTGCAACTATAGCAGTGAGTATAATTTTCGGTATGGCCCATTTGGAATATGGCAATTTAAACTGGATTGCGGTTGTCGATACCCTAATATTTTCTGTTTATTTGATATATATCTCCCAAAAACATAAGTCGTTATATAGCTCAATGCTTTTGCATGCGATGAAAAACGGAATAGCATTTTATGTTTTGTTTGTTCGCTAAGTTATTATCGTTGGCCTGATCAACCATTGTTGTATACAATGTAGTGCATGAGAAGATCACAATTATTTGCTAAGACACTTAAAGATGCGCCAGCCGATGAAGTAGCTAAAAATGCTCAGCTGTTGATTAGAGCTGGTTATATTCATAAAGTTATGGCAGGGGTATATGCTTATACTCCACTGGGGATTAGGGTAGTAGAAAAGATTAAGCAAGTAGTCCGAGAAGAAATGAACTCTATTAATGGGCAAGAGCTGATTATGACAGCACTGCAACGTCCAGGTACCTGGGAAAAAACAGGTCGCTGGAGTGATGAGATGGTAGATGTGTGGTTTAAAACAAAGCTTAAAGATGGTTCTGACGTAGGTTTAGCTTGGTCGCACGAGGAAGCAATCATCGAAATGATGAAACAGCATATCAATAGCTATAAGGACCTCCCGCAATACGTTTATCAGTTTCAGACTAAATTTCGCAATGAACTACGGTCTAAAAGTGGGATAATGCGTGGACGAGAATTCGTTATGAAAGACATGTATTCTTGCGCGGTTGACGAGGAGCAACACGAAGCGTTTTACCAATCTTGTATAGAGGCGTACAAGCGAGTTTTCGATAGGCTAGGACTCGGAGATGATACATATGTAACTTTTGCTGATGGTGGCGCATTTACAAAATTTAGTCATGAATTTCAAACAATTTGTACGGCTGGCGAGGATACAGTTTTTATAAACAGGGAAAAGGGAATCGCAGTTAACGAAGAAGTAATGAATGACGCGACACTAAAGGAACTAGGGGTGACAAAGGGTGACCTAGAAGAGGTTAGGTGCGCAGAGGTAGGTAATATTTTCAACTTTGGAACTCAAAAAAGTGAAGAAACAGACTTTGGATTTACAGACTCATCTGGAAATCGACAGTTTGTCCATCTAGGATCTTATGGAATTGGAATTACAAGGGTAATGGGCGTAATAGCTGAGAAATTTTCAGATGATAAAGGGCTAGTATGGCACACGAATATTGCTCCGCATCAAGTTTATTTAGCTACAATTGGTGATGTTGCTGGTGAAGCAGAAAAGATTTATGAAGAGTTAACTACAAATGGCATAGAAGTGTTATACGATGATCGGGACGTCCGTCCAGGTGAAAAATTTGCAGATGCCGACCTCATGGGAATTCCATATAGAGTGGTAGTAAGCAACAGAACTCTTAAGTCTGATTCAGTTGAGCTTAAGTCACGCACATCAGATGAAACAGAAAACGTACTTTTGGCTGATATCACGTCAGTCCTTAAGTCAAAGATTTAGAATTGAATAATCATATTAATAAACTTGAACTATCTAGTTTAGTTTTGGTATAGTCCTTTAAAGTACTGAGAATTTAATATTCTAAAATGACTGAAAACTATGATGTATAAGAGGAAAGGACAGCGGACATGAAGAAGCAGTTTAGACTTACTAAAGAAGGTATAGCGGAATTACGAGCGGAACTTGAAGCTATCAAATCTCAGCGAGGTGAGATAATAGAGCGGATTAGAATAGCCCGAGAATTTGGTGATTTATCTGAAAATGCCGAATATAGTGCAGCAAGGTTAGAGCAAAGTCGAGCAGAGTCGCGTTTTGAAGAAATAAAAAACATATTAAAAAACGCTGAAGTAATGAGTACTCCAAAAAATAAGAATATAGTTGAGCTAGGGAACACAGTTGTTCTTAAAAACTCCGACGGCGAGAGGTCCTTTACAATAGTTGGATCTGTTGAAGCTGACCCAATGAATGGTAAGGTTAGCAATGAATCACCAATAGGTAAAAGCCTGATGGGTAAAAAACTAGGCGAAGAAGTCGAAATTGTAACCCCTGCCAGCACCATAAAATACAAAATTACCAGCGTCTCTTAAGCAAGTTCTATTCTTGCTCAGGCACGTAACCACCTGCATAGCCGCGGTTAGGAACACCATATATTTTAACTAATCCTTGAGAGGGACCCCAATTACTTTTAAAAAGTTCTACTAGCTCTGGGGTCGCGCTACCAGATAATGTAATCTTTAAGGGTCCTCCAGGTTTATCTCTATTCGACAGTAATCCTACAAGATCTCTAGATGCAAGCGCTACTTGCATTGATAGCAGTTCACAGGTAGGCCCTTCTCCGAGGTAATTTCCACGTAAATCAACCACAGGATTATCGCCAATGTCAATCTTTTTTGCCTGATCTATTTGTTCGTTACTTTTGTCTATAGTGTGTTTTACATCTGCGGTAGTAATATGACTTGATTTTGCTATTTCTTTTATCTTTAATTCCAATACTTCATCTCGCGTAACATTCGGGACTTCTCCACGGATAGCGGCGGGGAAATTGTGATCCATTGCTGCTAATACTCTATCTCCATGTGATCCCTTGATACCTAGTAGCGTACATAACTGGCCCAAAGAAGATGCTTCCCACGAATCTTCTGCTGGCATTCCATATCCAGGATCATTTTCTCTGTGGTGGTCAATAATCGTATCAGGCTGTATACCTTCAACAGATGTTTCTACAAATATTACATTGGTATCTTCAGGAAAACTAGCATCAACAAAACTAGCATCAACTTGCGCGCCATATGCATTGCCAGCGTGTACGGGTTCACCATCTACAAGTGAATGGAAAAAGGGTAGGCCATTTTCTGCTAAAACCTCTTCTATACGATCCATTTCAGGATCTCTTGCTCCTAATACAAAAATAATGTCGCTGCTTTTAGGTGATTCTTCAGTAGTAGCTGTCATGTAATGTCCT
>CAZKAL010000034.1:0-8662 GCA_964550995.1 uncultured Candidatus Saccharibacteria bacterium
TAGATTTCTACGTTAGTTTTCTTAGTTGACGGCCACCATATAAAAACGTATAATTTACCCCCGATACGTCGCTTAGATTTAGGCGAAAATTTATCTAAGTTATTAATAGACTATCCCCTGTAGCTTAGGGAAAAGAGCAGCCCACGCGTCAAACTTATTTTGCGCCTGGCGCGATGAGGAAAACCGCGGGTTGTCCTCATGAAATATTCCGGAGTAGCTCAGTGGTAGAGCAAGAAGCTGTTAACTTCGAGGTCGCTGGTTCGAATCCAGTCTCCGGAGCCAAATAAAGTCGCCTCACTTATGTGGGGCTATTTTATTTCTCCCCGTGACTGAGTTTGAACCAGAGTTCCGATGTACAGCGGATGGTTCGAATCTTGTCATAATCTCTGATTTGCACAAGATTTAGTAGATGGTGGAATAGCGAAGCTAGTCTACCATTGTGCGTTCATCCAGTCTCCGGAGCCAAACTAAGATCAGACCCACCGGGGTCTGTTTTTAGTTTGATTTCGCAGAGCGAACTTCGAACCGCAGGTTCGCTAATCCCCCGTCCGCCCAGGGCGGACAAACGGGCGGGTTATACCTTAGTACCCGGTCACGTTCCGCAGTCACTTCCAGCGACCCCGTCGCCACATCTATGACAACAAGTTATCAAGAGTGTTCTCCCTTGCAATAGTCCACAGGACTATCTAGCTTCGGAGCCTAGCATAAGCGTAATGAATAATGGAGGTGAAAGCCTGCATTTAACATTACTCCGTATTGTACTTCGTTAGTCTACTAACTATCAAATATACAAAACACTAGAACCGCTACTAGTTTTTACTTCTATCTTGCTACCATCCGCTGATCTTGTGAAGTCGCGAATATCGCTAGGGTCTCTCACCCATACACCAGTTGCTTTGCCGTTATCAGTTAATTTACTGACTTCAGCATCGCTAAGTCCAAGTTCATCTTTTAGTCTTTCACTAAACAACATTGTGTTTTTTTCTTGCACTTCAGTTAGTGGTTTTACAGTTGGTTCGACTATAGACCCGACTTCAGTAGCGTCAGTTGATGTTGATCCAGTATTATTTATTCTCCATACTGATTCCATCGCTTTATCATATTCTCGTATTTTCATTCTTTGCTGATCTTCTGCTATTAATGCTCGCATTTCATCATCGTGTTGTCCGTCTGAATTTGCGTCGCCTGGTGCTTTAATTTCAAATCTCTGAGGATCTTCCACTCGTAATGCATTCAAGACTCGTGATTCTGTAGCTAGCCAATTGATACCTCGTTCTGAAAGTTCTTCAGCTGTAGTATCCTCTTTAGCAAGTTCTTCTATCTCTAACATAACTGCTCCAACAAACGGTGCGATCATTACACCGCCATAACTTCTAGCCATTCGCCGTATGTCTTCATTGTTCTCATCTTTGATTCTCTGTCTCCATTGTTCCGCAAGTGATAGTTTGCCCTCTGTTGCTGTAGTTTCTCTGACTTCTTCACCAATTCTATTCATTGCACCTGTAACTATTCTGCTCGCTAGGTTAGAATCTAGTATTTCAATTTCCGACGTGACCCCTAGTTTTACGTCCTTTTTGCCTTGCATTTCTAACATTATTATCTGACCTGTATCCATACACAGCATTATACATGTTTATTCATATATGTCAAGTGTAGACTGTTTTAGACTAGGCTAGTTCGAACGTCCTCCACTACTACACAAATCACCAAGAGGCAGACTCCACAATAGAGAGTTAAATGACTGAACAGTCGCTATTGCGGCCGTTTTCTCTTTAGATCTGGCTTAATCATAAGTAATCATAGTTTTTTAGAACTTCTATTGATTCGCCACCTAAGACTCTCTTCATCCAAAAGCTATTTAATCTATCTTGTGCAGGATGAAATATTTTAATAGTTTTTTTAGCATCTTCGTCAACAACACTCATTGCTGATGCTGTAGATTTTATTTGATACTCCAATATATCGTTGCATCTCTTTTTATCAATCAAAGGATAATCTAAATCGTATAGCTTAAAAAATGTATTGCACTGTTTATTAAAAATGGTATCGAACTCAGCCTGGTAATTATCGAGTAGTTTATTTATTGAATTTACTACGGTGTAGTGTACTGAAACATGAGAACTAGCTTCTGGGCTTAATTGAAATATATACTTATCAATTTCTGCGGACTCCCAAACTTTTGTGTTTAGTCTTTGATGGATAGAATTAGGGTAATATCCAACAATAGAGTCATCACGGGAGTCTATATAATCATTAAGCTCACCATATACACTATTTGTTAAAAGAGAGTGCCCTACTATTTCTCTTTCCAGTGCTTCCAGCACTCTCTGCTTTGAGATTGATTCTTGAACTTGTACAGTCGCAATATTAATAACCAAACTAAATATCGCACCAACAATTAAGCCCCCAATGAAGTTATCAAACTTAACACGTCTAAAAAAGCTTATTACATATGAGGGAGTGCTGCTGATTATCCTGGTTAATTTCATGAATTAATAGTACCAGACGTTTGTGTTTATGATAAGCCAGACACTAGTTCTATGCTAAGCGCCTAACTATAAAGTTTACATGTTAACTACACCAATATAGTTCGAACGTCCTCCACTATGGAGAGCCATATAAACAGGATCACCATAGGTGGTCCTTTTTATATACCCCGAGTACTGGGTTTGAACCAGGTTTTTGTAGTACAAAAGTGGTTCGCTAAATAGTCTTATCTCCGAATCTTATTCGGCTGATAGATTATTTAGGTCCCTATCATCCAGTCGGAGTTTATCCGCCCTTCGGCGGAGAGCTAAATATGCGAACTGAAACCAGGTTATGCTACTATTATGCTTATGGATGAGGATAATAAAGATATAAACGTTCCACAAAAGAGTAATAATGTCCCTGCCCCAAATGTTATTGAGAATATAGATAGTGGTAGTGCCCCTAACCAGAATACTGTTGAAAATGTAGATAGTAATGTATATGTACCGAAATCAATGTCTAAGAATAAGACAATATTCTTCGTTTCTCTAAGTATTCTACTTATAGCTTTAGGTTTGTTTCTATATGTAATAACAGGCGATATAGCTGCACTTGCTCCTATAGGTGCATCTTTACTCATTCTTACGTTTGTGTCTATGAATAACAAACGAAGTGATAGGCCACAGCAGGCGTTCAGTAAAGAACAATACAAAGATGTTAAGAAAATGATTATTATAGGTTTAGTAACATCAACAGTATTAATTACTGGAATAGTACTCTTGGCTTTAAATAATGCTAAGGATACTGATAAGAAACTGGGAGTTTCTCAAAATGTTAGTACAAATACCTATAATGCATCCTCAAAAATTACTACACTGGAAAAGATACAAAGCATTAAAGAAAATAACATCAAAAAGAGCACGTTGAATATTCCTGAATGGGGGGTAAAATTAGAATACAGCCAAGTATTAGGTGACTTAGGGTATACCATCACTCCTGATGAGGATGGAGAATGGGAATCCTTAAAACTCAATACTAATCTAACTGAAATTAATGAAAATAAATGTTTTATTTTTCAACAAGTTTCAATCGGTCGCAGCGCTACAAGCAGAGATTATGGCAGCCAAAGAAGGATTGTCGACAGATACAATTACGGTTTTGCATACCCACAGCTGCCAGCCTGTATTGAAGCCGACGAACCCGTGGAATACGCTAAAGGTGCAGAAATATATCAACATTTAGAAGATGCATTTAATAGCTTAAGTGGTTTAAAACAGTAAACTAGTTCGAATATACTCCATAGTAGAGAGCCAAGCAAAAGTGCTAACGAAAGATAGTTTTTTAGTTTATACTAAAATCAAACTTATCTAATCCGGCGACCGGCAGAAAGGAATACTTGATGGAGGCTGATGATAATTCGAATGCGGAACAACCCGATGAACCAACGACTTCAGAAGCTAGTCGGCCGCCCCAACGGGACACGCATTTGCAACAACCGAAGCCTGTCCAACATCCCGGTCAGCCAACACAGAATATAGTTCCAGGCCAAAATACTACGCAGGTGCCGGCCGTGACGAATGCACCTCAACAGCAAGAAGATACTGGCATTCCTCAACAGACAAACATGCCTCAGACCACGAAAGCGGGGCCATCGATACTTAAAGTATTAGTGTGGATTTCCCTTGGCTTTCTTGGTCTGATGTTTTCTGCTGGTGTGGTAGTTGGTATTTTGAATCAGGATAACGACGAAAGCGCGAAAACGAGCACAGAAATTCAGTACGAGACATATGAAGCAAAGAACCAAATTGCACCGTTACAAATTGAGTACCCGACAAGCCTTACCTTTGAAGAAGAAAGCACTTCTGATCCTTCAGTGGTATTTTTGTATGGGGACAACCGCGTGCCCTCGTGTGGAGATAATGATTCACGAACGATAAATAATACGGTAAGCGTTAACGTTGTAAACGTTACCCGTAATTCTGATGGTCAAATAGACAACATGAGTGAGTACCAAGCTTTGCTAACTGATGGCGGCTTGACCGTTGAAGAGGACGGCAATGGCCTCTCTGTAAACGGATTCGGTCCTGATGGCTCTTGCCTATCAAACGATTTAGGAACTATCGAACAGTATCAAATAAAAATTCACTTAGCTGTTTTCCCTGCAACGAGTGGCGATATCTATATTGTTGGCGCAGCCATACCAAACCCAGATGAAGCATCCTTAGATACAGAGATGCAGAATATAATTACTGATATGCGAGATCGAATTATCATGCAGAATGACATATTCTAAGAAGCAATAAATTTAATACACTGGATACAAACATAGAATAATTACGGAAATAATGCTGAAGCACTTCTAGGTGTAAAAACGGATGATTTCACCCTTGAGAATCGTTTAGAAATTGGAATTATGCAAAGCTCAAGCACGTTTAAAATTGTTGAATTTTATCCGTTAATTACAGATAATCCCGCTGATATACCTTTAGACAAATATATGGATGAAAAAACATATGATCAAAATCATGACAAATTTACAGCTGGCTACTTACCTAGTAATAATCTTATTGAAGATATTTTTAATTCAGTTAGTGTAGACTAGTCCGAATATACTTCATAGTAGAGAGCCAAGTGCCCCCTCCATACTCTAGTAGAAGAATTATGAGCATATAGTGTTATTGTTTTTAGTGCTATTATTTAAGTAATAAGTAACAACAAGGTGCGATATGAATAGTCAAAAAGGATTTGGTCTTGTAGAGGGATTGTTAATTATGTTACTTACCGCAGCTGTAGGATTTGGTGTATATAACGCATGGAGCCAAAATAATAAGGATAGTACTGAGCAGGTAGAGACCGTAAAAATTGAGGAATCAAACCAAAAAACTAATGGATCTCAAAGTAAAGAAGTACCAAATAATCAAAACCAAGTTATAGACAAAAACAGTCGCTTCCAAGTTACATTACCAAAAGGATGGAAATCTACCGAAAAAACTGGCGATATAAATTCAGGAACAAATGAAACTTATAAATTCGCTAATGGCAATAATTATTTTGAGGTAAATTACGTTATAGCAGGAAGAGGTGCGATGGCTGATCTATTCTGGGCTTATAGAGTATACGATAATGATGCTACTAAAATATACTTAGATAACGATAGTTTGGAAATTTGTGACCCCATAACAAACGAATCCTCGTGCTCTTCGGGAGACAATAGACTCGATATTTTTATAAAAGGTGGTGGAGCATCGGCTGATAGTAATATTAAAGTGAATACAGAAAATGGAAATCATACCGCGACAGTTAGTTTATGGGCTGGGAACAGTTCGTCAGAAAAAATAGAAGATGCTCTAATAGATGATTTCAGGAGCATGGTTAATAGTCTAGTTTTTAACTTAAACTAGTCAGAACATCCCACGGTTGCCAACCAACGAGCGGACTGGTTTGTTTTTGTGAGATACTGTTTGTATGAATAATGATGTTCCATTTTTGAGTAATGCGCCCAATAGTCTCAATTGTTATGAGACGTCTTTAATGATGGTGCTTAATTTCTTTAGACCAGAAGAATCTAAAACAATTGAAGAGATGGAGAAAATTACCAGAAAAGAGCCCGGTAAATATACATGGCCACACGCAGCTATACTTTGGTTTAACAAACATGGAGCAAAAGTTAAGCTCGTAGAAGGCTTTGACCATAAAAGGTTTATCAATGAAGGTGGAGATTATCTTCTTGATGAGTTCGGCAAGGAAGTCGGTCAAAACCAGATAGATAATAGCAACTTAGAGCAAGAAATTGAAATAGATAGACGGCTACTTGAAAAAATCGGGGTTGAGAAGAGAATACCGACCATAGAAGACATTAGAAAATATTTAAATAACGATTATTTAGTGATTTGTAACGTTAACCAAAACAAGTTAAATGAAAAATCTGGGTACACAGGCCACTCTGTAGTTGTACGTGGATATACCGAAAATGAGGTTATTCTAAACGACCCTGGCCTTCCAGCCTATGAGAATAGAAAGGTGCCAAATGATAAATTTGAAGAAGCCTGGTCTTACCCTGACGAGAAGATTAAAAATATACTTGCAATAAAGTTCTAACTTCATCGATTTCCATCAGCGAGCAGACAGGCTTGTTTTGTGAGATACTGTTTATATGAATCTTTATGGTGGTATTGAAGCTGGTGGGACAAAGTTCGTGTGCGGAGTGGGTAGTGGCAAGGGTGAACTAATCGTTACAGAAACAATAGACACTACAACACCAGAGGAAACTATTGGTAAAGTTATAGAATTTTTTACAGAAAATAAAGTTAAAACTATCGGGATAGGATCGTTTGGCCCGCTCAACCTAGATAAAACTTCCAAAGATTACGGTTCTATTGTTAATACAGTAAAAACAGGTTGGCAAGATGTGAATATTTATAGAGAACTTCAGGATAAACTTGGAGTTAAAACTGCAATAGTCACAGATACTGATTCAGCAGCAATTGGCGAGCAGTTTTTTGGTAAGGGTGTTGGAGTTAAAAATTTGGTATACCTCACCGTAGGAACAGGAATCGGAGGAACTGTAATAGTTAATAACGACATAGTGCACGGTGTTTCTCATCCCGAAATGGGTCACATCATCATACCAGCTGATGGTGAAGATATGAGAATTTCTGGAGGCTGTACATATCACGATTATTGTTTAGAAAACTTAGCAAGCGGTAAATCTATGGAGTTACGATATGGTAGTAAACCTGCAGAGATTAAAGATCCCAAAATATGGGATTTAGAAGCAAAAAGATTGGCCTACGGGATAGTTAACATTATCTCTTTTATCCAGCCTCAGATCATAATAATCGGTGGTGGAGTTATAAAAACTCCAGGTTTGCTTAATCGTACAAATGCATGGGTCTTAAAACTCATTAATGGCTACTACAATATTCCAAAAATAGAAGAATATATCATAAATGCTAGTAGCGATACTATTGGTGTGCTTGGAGCGATTAAACTGGCTGAACAAATTAACAATACAAATTAGTACTAAGACTAAGCTCATAAGTAGCAGATAGTACTGCAGCATGTATGTTTATCTATTAACGGAAGCACTATGAAAACATAATGGTTTGTTTTGTGAGATAATGAACTCAGAAAGGAATAAAACTATGAAAACACTTAAATGCGACCAATGCGAAGTAACAGCTGAAGGCGAAACCTTTGAAGTATGGATGAAAGCACTAATGCCTCACTATATGGAAGCGCACGCCGACTTTATGAAAAATCAGGGTGAGAAGAGCGAAGAAGAACAAAAGGAAGAACAAGGTAGATGGATGGCTGAAAATCAAAAAAGATTTGAAGAAGCCTAGCCACTAACCGATATATATCGTAACTAGATTATTCGCTTCAACTATGCTCGAATTCTACGTTTACTTCTTCCCTGCACGTTTCGTAACACTCTCAATAGCAACATGATATTTATCGATACTTACCAACGATACGAGCTC
This sequence comes from uncultured Candidatus Saccharibacteria bacterium, assembly GCA_964550995.1. GTDB lineage: Bacteria > Patescibacteriota > Saccharimonadia > Saccharimonadales > SZUA-47 > CAZKAL01. The sequence goes on from CAZKAL010000034.1 coordinate 7,953, forward strand.
ACCTAATAGAGTGATGCCTATCGCATACTGAACCAAAGAGTCGTTGCTAGAACCAAACAAACTGACCACACCATAAGCTACTACCGTCATGATAACAAGCAAGCCTATTCCTAAACCATATGACTTGGTTCTGGTATCTATACCCTTCATCTTCGGGTCGCTAATTTTCCCAGTTTTGAGAGCGTCATCAAGTCGCTCAAGTTTTTGAATTATATTCATCGGTTCCATCATTCTATGTATTGATGTTGATGTTGCGATAGCCGCAAGTAGTGTATAAAGATCCATTAAATCCCCTTTTTTTTATTAAATTCTATGTGCCTTACTTAAGTAAAATCTATTGTACAGCTTTACATTGTAAAGTACAATAGATATATGGATAGTAAATGTGATAGGGATTCCCCAGAGCATGTAAAAGAAGCTCTAATTATACTTGGCGACAAATGGTCTGCACTAATATTGAAGTTACTTCACCATAGCCCTCTTAGATATTCCGAGATAGAAGAAAAACTTGATGGCATCAGTTCAAGAACTCTAGCTAAACGCCTCGATATGCTTCTTGAAAAGGATATCATCCAAAAAAAACAGATGGATAGTTACAGCCACCACCTGTACGAACTAGCCCCCAAAGGTAGAGCAATGGATGAGATTATTCATACTATGGCTCTTTGGGGTAGAAAATTCAGTTAAGCGAAACTATAATTGTTCGTAAC
>CAZKAL010000035.1:0-7165 GCA_964550995.1 uncultured Candidatus Saccharibacteria bacterium
AGTGGGTAATCGGGGGTAACCAAAACAGTTACCATCAACGATAAAAACAAAAACCACTAGAAATTTTAAAAATAACAGCTTGACTCTAACAGAGATAAGCATCATAACAACCAATGGGAAAAGTAGATTACTTTGAACGAAAGCTCGACGATAAAAATCGTCTGACGATTCCTCCAGAACTGAGGGATCAGCTTAAGAACGGGGTAGTACTCACCAGAGGTTTTGGCCAATATCTACATCTATACCCGCAAAAAGTGTGGGACGAGATGGTTGAACCAAAACTGGATGGGGACATTTTAGATGAGCGTATTGCTGATCTAAATGTACAGTTTCGTAAAGGTAAGGTTGAGGCTTTGTTGGACGATAAACAGGGTAGAATCAGGCTAGATCAGCATCTGACGGCTTATGCCGGTATAGATAAAGATGTAGTAGCTGTTGGTGTTGGACGTTATTGGCGGTTAATGGCAAAGTAGCCAGTTAACCCGTGAAAATTTCTTGTACATTAACAAACAAATAAAGACCAAATAGAAAAACACAAAATTGATCTTTTCTCTGTGAAGCTTGTAGCTTGCATCGGGAAGAGCAACCGGAACAGGCGATTCATTCGACTATCCCGCGTGTCGAGAAACCCCGAAGGGGTGTCTTGAATAGGTTTGAGGTTAACTATTTGGCAGTCAACATATGGTCGTAGGTAACCATATAAAACACCTAAGTACATTTCTCAAAAAAACACCTCCCAAAACTCCACCTCACACATAAGTCTCTCAACTTACGCTCTAACAGATGAGAATGAAGGATTATATAAGAATTTTTTAAATTCTGAACAAAACTTCAAAAATTCGTATCGTTAGACAAACAAAAACAAAAACGTATAAAAACAAAAATGTTGGCTGCTGATTAGGTGACCTTGAAATAAAACAAAAACAAACAAGAAAAGATATGTCACTACAAAAATCAAAAAACCATATACCTGTATTATTGCAGGAAGTGATGGATAAATTAGCCCCTCAACGTGGGGATAAGTATCTGGATCTGACGGCAGGATACGGGGGTCATGCGAGCGAAATAATGGACATCACCAAGTCTAGTATGACGTTAGTAGACCGAGACGAAAATGCTATCAATGAACTTAGAGATAAGTTTGGAGACAGCAAAAACGTTGACCTAATTCACGAGGATTTTTTGCTAGCATGCAAGAATCTGAGTTTAGAGGGTAAGCTATTCGATGTCATACTGGTAGATTTAGGCGTATCGTCACCGCACCTTGACAACGCGAGCCGTGGATTTTCACTGGCCAATAATGGTCCTCTGGACATGCGTATGGACGAATCTCAGGATTTGGATGCTTATAAAGTAGTTAATACATATAATGAGCAAAAATTGACTGAAATACTCCGTGAGTATGGTGAGGAACCAAAGGCAAGTGGAATGGCGAAACTAATAATAAGGTCTCGTCCAATTAAAACCACAGATGAGCTCGCAGAAATAGGAAAGAAAATGTGGCCAGGGCATAGCCGTTCACATCCGTCTACAAGATTGTTTCAGGCAATTAGGATAGAAGTGAATAATGAACTGGGCCAGCTAGAGAAAGCGTTGCCATTGATGGTGTCATTGCTTTCCCCAGGTGGTAGGCTAGGAATAATATCATTCCATAGCTTAGAAGACCGCATAGTAAAAAGGTTCTTTAAAGAAAGAACCGGTAACAGGTATGACGTCGAGCTTGAATTAATTACCAAGCATCCACTGACTGCTACCAAAAATGAATTAGTTATTAATCCGCGATCACGGAGTGCGAAGTTCCGTGGCGTAGTGAAAATAAAAACAAAAAAAAGAAAGGATGGGCTGTAATATGCCGATTCAGGTAAAAACCAGCTCACGTTCTTACAAAGTTAAAGTTAGAGTAGTTTAACCTCGTTATTTTACTCCGGTGATTATCGGAGATAAGAGGACCTACAAAGACTGAACAACGCTTGTAAAAGCGTGACAACAAGGATGGTAGAGAGAACAGTTTGTGTTTCTCTCTACCTCCAAAAATATAAAAATTAAAGAAAACAAAAACAAAAGTATATGACATATTCCTCATCACTTAGTCTCGGAAAATCGCGATATTCATCGCGAGGACAGAATGCCGTCTCGTTTAGAAACGAATCATCACGTCTTGGGCCTGTGAGCAACATTATTGTCTTATTGGTACTGACGTGTTTAATTGGGCTTGTGTATCTTACACAAATCACCAAAACAAATGCTTATAGTTACCAGATTCAAGATCTACAGACAAAGCACACTGCTCTAAAAGAAGAGCAAAAGGACCTAGAGTTAACGGCAGCAAGACTGCAATCGATTGATTCTAAGGCGGTAGCAGAAGCTTCCGCTAGCCTTGTCTCTGTTGCGCCTACGGCAACAATCCAAAACTGAACATTAAAATATTCCCGAAGCTGACAACCTTAAAGGGTTAGCTAGAGTATACTCTTTCATAGGGTAAGCAATTTTTATGCAGAAATTATTTATTTCATCAATCAAGAGAATCCAATTGTTCTATATTGTAACAGTTATCGTCGTTGTCCTTATAGGACTACGGCTTTTTTATATTCAGGTGTTACGTGGACAATACTATCAGAATCTCGCGACAGCCAGCCAGTTAAAACAGTATGAAATTCCTGCAAACAGGGGGGGTATTTATGCATATGATGGAAATGAGGTTGTTCCTATTGTATTGAATGAAATAAAGTATCGGGTAGTTGCAGACCCACAGTTAGTTGGGGACCCAGAAACAACGGCATTTTCTTTGAGTGATGTACTGGGAATTTCACCTGACATCCTGAAGAAAAAGCTTACTGCAGATTCTAGATACGAGATACTCGCAAATAAACAGACAAAAGAGATTAGGGAAAAGATTAATGCCCTAAAATTACCGGGGATATTTACAAACGAAAAAGTCCCACAACGTGTATATGTACAAGGAGCTATAGCCGCTCAGACACTAGGGTTTGTGAACGATGCGAGTGAAGGCAATTATGGCGTAGAAGAGTTTTTAAACGACAACTTAAAAGGTACTTCTGGACGAATTAAGGCTCTTACCGACAAAAATAACGTACCCTTGCTTGCAACGGCTGAAAACGTCTTAATTGACCCAGTTGATGGCAAAGATGTCGTGCTTACGTTAGATGTATCCATGCAACGACAGGTCGAGGCGATTCTGAAGCAGGGGCTAGAAAATGCAAGAAGTGACTCTGGAAGCATTGTAATCCTAGATCCAAATACTGGGGCAGTAAAAGCTATGGCAACGTATCCAACATATGATCCAGCTAAGTTTAGTGAAGTAGCGGACAGTGGAGACATAAGTGTATTTACAAACACGGCTGTTAGCTCGCCGCTTGAACCGGGCTCAACAATGAAGACCCTTACAACTGCTGCTGCGCTGGATAGTGGCTCAGTTACGAAAAATCAAACATTTTTCGACCCTAGTTTTTATAAAATAGACGGTGCTATAGTTAGAGATATCGCCGAGGATGGTGGAGCTTCAACAAGAAGTGTTTCAGATATTTTACAGTATTCATTAAATAGTGGAGCTACATGGTTATTGATGCAAATGGGAGGTGGTGAAATTAATGAAAAAGGACGGCTAGTCTGGCATGATTATCTTACAAATCATTACCAGTTTGGAAAACCGACTGGAATTGAGCAGGGTAGTGGATCGGAGCCCGGAGGAGTAATACCTGACCCATTAGAAGGGTTTGGTCTCAATATTAGATATGCAAATACAGCTTTTGGGCAAGGTATGACGGTTACTCCATTACAGATGGCCGCAGCTGTTGCTTCTGTCGTAAATGGCGGGACATATTATCAGCCCCATCTTGTAGGAGCAGAGTTAGATATTGACGGAGAAGTAAAGGAAATTGAACCTAAAGTTATTAGCAATAATGTGGTTTCACAAGAAACCTCAAGAACAATCATAGAGTTTATGAATAATGTTGTAAACACCAACAACTTCACTGCAATTAGAGAGGGATATCAGGTGGGAGGCAAAACAGGTACGGCTGAGGTTGCAAATCCAGCTGGTGGTTATTATGATGATATTTTTAATGGTACTTATGTTGGCTATGTCGGAGGAGATAAACCGGAATATGTAATTATGGTACGTGTTGATGAGCCTAAAATATCGGGGTATGCAGGGTCACAGGCTGCGGGGCCGATATTTTCTTCAGTGTCGAATATGTTAATTGATAACTTTGCAGTTTCTAGGATTTCAAACTAATGTCGCTACGAAGAATTCTTATGTTATCATCTGTTATAATTAGGCTAGAAAAAGATAGGAATAATTCATATGACATCGTTTAGTATAAGTTTTCAGTCTAGTACTTTTGCCGAAGTTCTAATATACGGCATATTTGGCTTTTTGATAGCGACTCTGTTGACGCCTCTTTATACTACAGCTGCATATAAATATAAATGGTGGAAACAAGCTCGTACGGTAGCAGTAACAGGAGAAAAATCGACAGTGTATAGTAAGCTGCACGCTAAAAAACACCGTAGGCATATACCTACTATGGCGGGCATAATTTTTGTTGTTGCAACAGCATTAGTAACGCTAACAGCTAATCTTAGCAGGACAGAAACGTGGTTGCCGCTTGCCGCAATGGTCGGGGCTGGGTTAGTTGGATTACTAGATGATTTTTTGAATATTCGTAGTACGAATGGAGGGATTGCTGGTCTGCGGGCACGTACAAAATCTGTGCTTATTTTTGCAGTTTCTCTAATTGGTGGGATGTGGTTTTACCTGAAACTTGGAGTTGACACTATACATATACCAATAATAGGAGGAATAACCCTAGGTTGGTTGATTGTTCCGTTGTTTGTACTAGTAGTTATATCAACAGCAAATGCGGTAAATATTAGTGACGGTTTAGATGGTCTAGCAGGAGGGTTGGCGGTAATTGCCTTTAGTATGTACAGCTTAATAGCGATTTTACAGGGTAACTACGGCATAGCTGGTTTTTGTGTAACAATTGTCGGAGCATTATTAAGTTACACGTGGTTTAACGTGTACCCGGCTCGGTTTTTTATGGGAGATTCAGGTTCATTCGCATTAGGGACAGCGCTAGGTGTAGTAGCAATGCTTACAGATACAGTATATTTACTACCTATTATAGGTGGAGTATTTGTAGTAGAAGCCGGTTCGAGTTTGATTCAAATCGCTTCTAAAAAAATCAATGGCAGAAAGATATTTAAGATTGCTCCGATACATCATCATTTCGAGGCTTCTGGATGGCCTGAAGCTAAGGTAACAATGCGATTTTGGATACTTGGTGTTATCTGCGCCATGCTTGGTCTAGTAATATATTTGCTAGAGTACGGGTCATGAGACGCTCCAGGCTAGCTGCTTTACCACTTTCTCAGCGACGCCATCCAAAACTTGAACATGGAGGAGGTAATTCTCGTAGGCATCGTCCTGATTATTGGTTATTAATACTTATGAGTGCACTCCTTATTACTGGAGCAATGGTTGTATATGCGATTGGTCCAGGCTTGACAATTGGCACAGATCTAACTGAAAACTACTATAGTTCAAAACAGATTACGGCAATAGTATTAGGTTTGTTGGGGTTTTTGGTTGCTGCGAATATGCCGTTAGGAAAATGGAAGAAATATCAGATATATGTAATTGGTGGCGCAATAATATCGGCTATTATGGTTCGTTTTGTCGGGGAAGAGATAAATGGAGCACATCGATGGATACAATTAGGTGGGTTCTCTTTTCAGACTGCGGAGCTTGTGAAATTAGCTTTAGTTTTGTGGCTCGCTAACTTTTTAGCGCAAAGACGTTTGCAGGGCAAAATGGAGGCTTCAGGGACTTTTAAATACTTAGGGGTTACGCTGCTCAGTATTGTGTCTGTGGTTGTCAGTTTACAGAGTGATCTTGGTTCAGCTGCAGTTATGGTCGCGATAGTCGGAGCTACTGCTTATGTTGCCGGACTCCCGTTGAGAAGGCTTGGAATAGTGACGATTACACTTTTTATTATTGCATCCCTAGCAATAGTAGCTAGCCCATATCGGCGCGATAGAGTGTCAACATTTCTAAATCCAACTGCTGACTGCCAAGATGAAGGTTACCAGGCTTGCCAGGCTCTTATAACAATCGGTTCTGGTGGTTTCTTAGGAAAAGGACTTGGAAAGAGTGTCCAGGCATACGGTTATCTTCCTGAGCCTGCCAATGACTCTATTTTTGCAATTGTTGCAGAGAAGTTTGGCTTTGTCGGAGCAGTTTCAGTTGTTGCAATATTTTTGGCTCTTTTTAGACGTATTACTACAATCGCAAAATCAGCATCAACTGAGTATGCTAGATTATTAGTAACTGGAATTTTAGTCTGGCTCAGTATTCAGACCTTTATTAATATAGGAGCAATGGTCGGTCTTCTACCATTAAAAGGAATAACACTTCCTTTTGTAAGTTATGGTGGTACAAGTATTATATTTGTCATGATTGCAATGGGAATAGTATTTCAGGTCTCGCGTTATACCGATTTATCAATTGCTAACAATAATTCATCTCGTAGAGAAAGAGTAGGCTATAGAAGGGCACGATCATGACCAAAAGAGCGGATATTATTTTGGTCGGGGGCGGATCAGGTGGACATCTAACACCTCTAATTCCGATAGCAGAACAGCTTCATAATAGAAATCCGAGTTTGCGAATAGCACACATAGGCCAAAAGAAAGACCCATTAAACTCTATCGTTTCTTCATCGGACATCTCGCAACATTATGAGATTTCTGCTGGGAAACTGCGTCGTTTTCACGGTGAGAGTTGGTTACAAAGAGTATTAAATGTCAGGGATAATTTATTAAACGTACGTGATATGTTTCGTGTTATAGCTGGTACGTATCAGTCCTGGGCTCTACTTAGAAGGTTGAAACCCAAAGCAATCTTGGCGAAAGGTGGATACGTTGGTGTACCGGTTTGTTTTGCAGCAAGGCTACTCAGAATTCCTTATATTACACACGATTCTGATGCGATGATCAGTCTTGCTAATAAGCTTATCTCTGGTGGGGCTATCTATCATGCAACTGCGCTGGACCCTATCAATTACAAAGGTTACGACAGAGAAAAGATAGTTCAAGTAGGTGTTCCGGTTCGGTCAGAATTTAAGAAAGTTACAGCAGATGG
>CAZKAL010000035.1:7265-8541 GCA_964550995.1 uncultured Candidatus Saccharibacteria bacterium
GCTGGCGCTACCAATATGGCAGAATTTTCGGTGCAGGCTAAAGCCTGTATAGTCGTGCCAAACCCATTACTAACAGGAGGTCACCAGAGCAAAAATGCTAAAGTGTATGAGGACGTAAATGCAGCAATAGTAGTTCAAGAGGAAGACATAAAAAACGATCTACTAAGTGTGGTTATCGACCTACTTAACTCCAGATCAAAACAAAAAGCAATCGGCAAAGCTTTAAACTCTTTGTTTGTGCCTGATGCAGCATCAAAGATAGCTGATCTATTGCTGGAAGTTGCAGATAAAAATCATGGTTAAATTACGTATAAAAAAACGACGATCCATGAAAGAGAGTTCCAAAAAGCGATCCATACCAGTTACAAGATACTATAAATCATCAGTTAAACCATCTAATTCTGTAAAAAATAACAATGCCCACAAAAAATCGGGAGAGATTATATCCATCTTAAACGAGTTTATTAGAAAGTTACCTCAGAGGATTTTTTTGCTAGCCATTGTTGCGCTCTTGATAATTAACACTACAGTTTCTTCTAATGTCAGCGTTAAAATTCAGGACATCTCTAATCAAAATACGTATCGGCCACTTAGTGATTACAATGATGGAATCAACCAATTGATGAATGAATCTGTTTTATATAAGAGTAAGTTTACCTTAAGCTCGACGACGCTTGAAAGTAAAATAAAGGAGTTATTTCCAGAAGTAGTTGATGCGACGGTAGTAGTGCCCCTTACGGGAAGGAAATTGCAAGTGGGGTTGAGGCTAGGAAATCCTCTTATAAGACTTAGACTTAAAACAGATAAGCAGGGGATAGTAGGGGAGAATGGTAAACTACTCATTTTAACGGGTACAAATACTATATTAGAATCATTTTCTACACTACCAAGTCTGGTAGTTGAACCAAATGTAGATTTTGAGCAGGGAAGCCAAGTTCTGACATCAGCCGAAACATCCCTAGTCTCTCTTTTATTAGCAGAATTTGACGGTTCAGAACCCTATAGATATGCAATTTCTTCGATAACATTCCAAGTGGAAAAGAGGGAAATGCAGGTTAACTTTGAAGGAAAATCATTTTTTGCCAAGCTAACTCCGGAGAGGGGTGTTCGTGGTCAGGTGGGCGCATTATTGGCAACACTCAAGAACCTACAAGAACAGGGTGCTTTACCTGGAAGTTATATTGACGTAAGAGTAGAAGATAGGGTTTTTGTAAAATAGCATCCTTTCGCTCCCTACCCCAAGCCCCTGTTAGTGTTCGTAAAATGTTCGTTATTA
>CAZKAL010000036.1:0-8507 GCA_964550995.1 uncultured Candidatus Saccharibacteria bacterium
GCTAGTGCTATAAAGAATCCTTCTACTGAACCAGAATCTAAGAAAGCAGCACCCAATAGATTATAGACTGCTGCTACTGCTGCAATAGACGCCAACACTATACTTGCGTACAAACCACTTCTTGTTGCCTTTTTGTAAAATAAGTCATCGACTAACGCCTTATTTTTTGCTATCTCGTTCTCCATCTTTTTGTTAGCAACAATAAATGTTGGTACTGCTGCAACACTAATTGAAATTGTGACTACGAGCGTCTCAGCAATTTGTGTACTATCACCGGTCATTGCGGTAATGATCGCTGCTAGTGTACCCGCAACAAAAAAAACCATGAACCATAAACCAATTGACGCAATTTTTAAGAAGAATCCGACTCTAGATTCAACTGGAGCCATAACCATATTGTACTGAACGCTCTCACTTTGGGCTGGAGTCCCGGCATTTCCCGTTTGAGACGTTGTGTTTGGTGGTGGTGGAGCTGGTTGACCTGCTTGAACAGGTGGATTTGGGACTTTTGCGTACTGGTTTACGACTTGCTCCGCTTCTGTTTGTTGCCATCGATTCGCTACCAACATAGCTACTACTTGCTGTACTGATTTACCGCTCTTTAGCTGCTCTTCTATAAATTTTCCTGTACTATTGTCTGCTTTTGCCATAACTATTTCTCCTTAAGTTATTAATAAATTCATCTAAAGTATCTTCTATGCTTTATCCATAAATATAGCACGATTATAAGCGGAATCACATTAGGGGCTACTGCGTTACCTAAAGATTCAGCGACTGTAGATGTATCCGTATAAGTAGAATACGCAATGAACGGGACAACTATACTAATGATAGTCAGTGCTGTATAAATCTTCAAAGCTAAGAGGCTACCGCTTTTAAGCTTTCTAATGAATATAAACAAAGCGAATAACACGGCTGCTATAAGTAATAGTAAGTAAGGAAAAAATTCTGGTACTTCACCTGCAGAGTTTAGAGCGGATACTGCAATTACTGCTAGAAAAATAGCGAGTATTAAATAGAAAAACGAAAAAATATACATAATCCTTAAAATAATCGGCGGTTTTAGATAAACACCAGGAGGAGGAGCTACCGCAAGTTGTACTCCTGAGACATTTTGCACAAGCTGCGTTGCCTGAATCTGGTCCCACCCTGCCTGAACCAATTTACTTACAACATCTGTAGGCAGCACTCCAGCCTCTATTTGCGCACGAATATATTTTGTATTTTCATCTTCCATTGCAAAAATTATACCCTAAGATAATTCTTATGTCTATCTCGCTATCCTGAATTCAATCTCCTCCTGTTCTGTACCGTTATGGACAAAATATACAACTTCCATAAAAATTGGTCCTTATTTGCATAAATTAGCCCATAAATATAGTTATCTTAATCCTTTACAGATTGCCGTGCATAGCTCACTATTTGATAACTACTAATCTTGTGAGAAGACAATAATCGTGTATACTCTAGTAAACATAAGGAGTTCTATAAACATGGATAATCAACCAGTTCCACAACCGCCCAAACAACCAAATATCCAGGTTCCTCAGCCACCTGTCCAGCCTACCCCAATACAGCAGCAAACTGGTCATATTCCAATACAGCCTCAAACAAACAGCGGGAAAAATAAAACATTATTCATAATCTTGGGTATAGTTGGTGCGATTATTGTAACGGCATTAATCGTAGTGCTGATTGTTTTTAGCGGGGGCAATGCTGCACAAAAAGTTAGCGACAGCTTCATGGATGCAGCAACACACGGAGATGTAAATGCACTTCTACAACTACCCGGTGCTGATGAAAGCGACAGAGACTTCTTGAAAAATGTGGCTGATAATTTCACAGGAAACTATGAATTAATTGACAAAGGCGAAAAAGACGGTAAGCATTATTTCCTATATTCCTTATCCGATGCAAAGAGCAACTATGCAAGATTGACGGTTGAAGAAAAAGGCGACTGGATCGTAACAGACATAGTATATGGTGATAAAAAACTTGCTTTAGTCCCTGGCAAAGTTCAAGACGACCCAACAACAACTGATGTAACTCAACCTACAAATACACCAAGCTCCAAGCCAACGATAGCTTGCCTTACTCAGTCAGACTACAGATTTATGAACTACGATAAGAGTGTACCGACAGTTAATTATGTTAGTGCTGATGAGTATGGATACAGAGCAATTCGACAAGACACTATGTTCTTTGAACCAGACAGTATAGTAGAGCATAGTCTACCATCAATTTATGACGACTGGGCAGAGTTCGCCAAGAACAACCTAGATAAAAATTGGCAATTCAGACTTGAAGGTGGAGTATACGACCCTGACGGCAATCTCGATCCTGCTTCCAAAGCACTAGCAGAGCAAAGATCGGCAGAAGTGAAACGAGAACTTGAGTCTAGAGGTGTACCAGCCTCTAAAATTATAGACAAAGGTGCGGTAGATCAATCAGCTGCATACTCCAATGGTTACGATTCTATATATAGAAATGTGAGCATATTCATAGACAACCCTTGTAACGTAGATGGCTATACTCCAGATTCTAGCAGTACCGGATTATAATCTTAGTCAAACCTTTCTATTGTATTAAATATAGCTTCAACAATATACGTTCGCTCATGAATTCAAAAATACACGTTCAGAGCAGCCACCGAGATCATAAGGTTCTAAACGGTCCACGCTATGTTTTAAGTGATTCATCCTATTGATAAGCTGTGCCCAGGGCGTGTTTATCATATAGATAACTTGGCATTAGTTGGTTCATCCTAAACATACTAGGTGAGCTAATAAAAACTATAGTAACCCGACACTATTCAGTCGATAACAACCACGGGCTTCTTTTATCCGTAAACAAGTTACATCCACCCCTGCCACTGCTGTTCGTCCTGATAGCCCTAGTAATCGTGATTGATACATCACATAAGTGTTAGATTAGATCTCATTCCCTTTTCTAAATATGACGTTGTTATAATCATTATTATCTATTACAATATCTGCTTTTAGCGGTTTTCCCCTATCTTCCCAGTAAAAACCTTGCACTTGTTTGTGCATGTTCAAAATTTCGTTTGGAGACCTAACGTCAGAATCTCTTGAAAGTTTACGTTCAATAATTTTATCCTGGCTTACATCTACTAAAATTATATAATCCATATAGCTTAGCATCATACTTGTATCAAATATAATGAAATCACTAGGTTTTACGCTACGTATCTTGTCTAATACTGTACCTGTTGATCTTGAGTATGGATAATACTTGGCAGTCTTCCCAGATTTTAACTCTTTGATGACTATTTCGTACTCGTTCAAACGAAACATATTTTCAAGAATCTGCCACTAAGATTTTCCAGCATGTTCTCCGTTCGAGTAATATTTTAACTTCATTGGCTCTCTGTCTTGTCTAGATATAAGGAAATCATCATGATTTATAAGGGTAAATTGAATATTTTCTTTGTCAAATTGTTTCGCTATTAAGCCTACAAGATAACTTTTCCCGCTACCAGAATCACCCGTGACTGCAACAAACAAAGGTCTATTTTTCTGAGACAAAATTTTTTTTGAACAAAATTTAGCCGCTTTTTCCATACAAAAACAATACCATCAGAACTAAACTAATTAAAAAACTTCTTCGGATTTGACTGACCTTTTCTCTTCTGTAGAGTAATTGGTCACCGAAGAAGTTTTTTTATTTATTAGATAGTTTTATCTATCTTAGGCTTCAAATATTCGGTCATACAATTTGACCAAAAGATTTTTTGAACCCGCTCGTTCGTAGCTCAACATTTTTATGAAAAGCTCCTTCCTTTTTTGGAAATACTAGCTAGCTTTTTTACACTTTCGTGTTGTACCAGTTTTTCCCGTTTTTAAGTTTTTTATTTTGTCTTGTGACATTACTAGTATGGCACAATACTGTTCCTAAAAACAACTTTTTTTGAAAATTGTTTTTAGGAAAACTTTTTGATTGGATGCGAGTGATTCTATAAGTTCAAATTTTCACTTATCTTTAAATCTTGTAGTTCTTGTTTAGAATTTTATTTGATTTAAAAATTATTTGAATATTTTTGTTTTAAAATCACTCGTCCCTACCAAAAGAACCATGAGACAAAACTACGTTCTTTCTCATCGCTCAGTAGGCCGGAATAAATCCGTTCTGAGTGCTCTTTTTCCTAATCTACAGCGTAGACCAAAGGTCGAGCCTCCTCGGGAAGAGTAGCCGGCAGAGTGGATTTATTCCACTCTCCCGCGCGATGAGAAACCCCGAAGGGGTGTCTCATAAGGCTTTAGCCGTTTAACAAAATGGACAGTCCCCTGCGGCTTTTTTCTCTTCCATTTTCTTCAACATCTCTGCTGCTTCATCTGCTTGTGAGCTAGATTTCTTTTTGGAAGTTTTCTTATCTTTCTGAACCTTTTTTGTAGATCCTAGACCAAAAGTCATATCGAGATTCCTTTTTTGTTTTTTATTTTTATGTTTGTTTCCTGTAGTGAGTCTTTCGTGGAACAATTTTGTTGTTTGTTCTGGCATCTAAGATGCTTAATGAAATTTTTGCTACGGGATGTTGATGTTTTTATTTTTTCAAATTTATTTTATCAACTACCGAGTATTATAGCTTATGCTTTTAATTTTGTCAATACCATTTCTTAAAATATGTATTAAGCATTACTATATGGCTTGGCTGATTTCACTACCAAAAGCCCTATCCAACACCGGATTAAATGCTTTCATTATTACCACCAAAATAACCGAACCTATAATCATAAAAGTCCAATCGCTTGCTGCCAGTGGACCAACATCAAAATATTTTGCCATAGCAGGTAAGTAAAGAACGGCCAACTGTAAACCTAACGATATCAACATGGATATGGTCAAAAGCGGATTGGAAAACCATTTAATCTTATAATCAGTACGTATATCTACAAGGCGTACAAGTTCATAAATTACCATCGAAGTAAAAGCAGCAGATATTGCCAAAGACGAAGATTCATGGGTACGATTAAACCAATACTGAAGCAGGATCGCTAAGGTCATAAATGAACCGAATATGAAGATTTCTGCCCAAACTCTTTTGGTTAAAATGGCTTCTTGAAACTTGGCGGGTTTAGATTTAAGCACGCCCGATCTTGTAGGGTCTGAACCTAGGGCAACAGCTGGTAACCCATCAGTTACTATGTTAACAAATAGCAATTGTACCGCTGTTAGAAGAAGATTATTAAAAACTACGATACCAAATAGAATTACCAAAACTTCGGCGATATTGCATGATATTAGAAAATTAACAAATTTTCGTACATTATCAAAAATACCTCTCCCCTCCTCAACTGCGTTAATAATGGTGGTAAATTGGTCATCAAGTAAAATTAAATCTGCCGCTTCTTTGGCTGCATCGGTACCCGTAATTCCCATCGCTATTCCAATATCTGCCGCTTTTATCGCTGGAGCATCGTTTACGCCGTCACCAGTCATGGCCACTTGGTGACCACGTTTTTTGAGCGCTTTGACAATTCGTATTTTATGTTCGGGGTTTACTCTTGCGTATATAGAAATGTCCTCAACACGCTTTTCAAATTCTTTTTGTGACATATTGTCCAGATCAATACCATTAATGGATTCGCCCTCGATTCCAATTTCGTGGGCTACAGCTTTGGCAGTTTCTACATAATCCCCTGTAATCATAATCACCCTCATACCGGCTTCCGCCTGTACTCGGTGTATCACTTCTATAACCTCTGTTCTTGGGGGATCCATCATTGCTTGTAGACCGATAAATACTAGGTCTTTCTCTATGTCTTTTTCGTTTTTTGGTTCAGTTTTTGTAGTTTTTTGGGCAAATGCCAAAACCCTAAGTGCTGATGATGCTAGCCTCTGGTTTTGGGTCATTATTGCAGTCTTATCAGTAGGAGTAAGCTTCACTATCTTGCCTTTATCGTTATATATGTGACTACAGCGAGCTAATGTCGCCTCCAGTGAACCCTTCGCAGCAACGATATATCCTGAACTAGCTTTGTCTTTACTTACTGTACTCATAAATTTTCTATCACTAGTGAAAGGAACTTCGTTAATTCGATTATAGTCTTTTTGAACCTCCTCGTAATCTATACCAGCTTTTCCAGCAGAAACTAAAAGTGCGCCTTCTGTTGGATCACCTAAAACGGTATTATTATTAAGACGAGCATTATTGCAAAGAACCCCGATTAATAACATCTGTTTTATCGGCTCAGGCAGTGTAGATTTCTTGCCAGATTGTTGGAACTCTCCTGACAAACTATACCCTGACCCAGTTACCTGCAAAGATTGCCCACCAGCAACAATCTCGCGTACAGTCATTTCACCTTTTGTTAGAGTACCTGTTTTATCCGAACAGACTACATCTGTACTTCCTAAAGCTTCAACGGCACTTAACTTTCTAACAAGCGCGTTCTTGTCAGCCATTCGTCTTGCACCAAGTGCTAAACTTATGCGTACTACAAATGCCAAACCTTCCGGAATTGCAGCAACTGCTAATGCCACCGCAGCTGTAAATGCAAAGACGAACCGTTGAATTGTGTCTTTATCTCTAGCTTGATCTGAAAACAGCATTACCATCACGAAAACCACACCACATATAACCAAGATCATAATCCCAAGTTTTTTACCTAAGTCGTCTAGTTTGCGTTGCATAGGCGTCTCTTCTGATTCAACTTCATTTACAAGTTTGGCTATTTTCCCTAGCTCTGTCCTTTGGGCGGTTTCAATGACCACACCCTCTGCCTTACCTTGCGATACAAAAGTGCCAGCAAAAGCCATATTTTTCTGATCACCAAGAGTTACTTTGCCCTTTATGCTGTCGGATTGCTTATTCACTGGTAGACTCTCGCCAGTTAGACTGGACTCATTTACCTGTAGATTTATTACACTCACTAGCCTGATATCTGCGGGCACCTTGCGACCCTCTTCAAGTAAAACAATATCGCCTGGAACAACTTCAACTGAGTCAATTTCAATAACTTTTCCATCGCGTCTTACAGTAGCCTTTGATCCGACCAACTTTTTTAATTCTTCAACTGTCTTTTCAGCTTTATACTCATTGGCAAATCCGATAACTGCTATTGCAATTACTATCGCAAAGATTAATATTGCTTCCTGAGACCCGTTAGAATTTTCATTTTTGTCGTTACTGGAAACAACGCAAGATGCATCTGAAGTCGTATCACAATTTAAAGAATTGTTAGACTGTGATGTACTGGAATCTATCAATCCCAAACCCCACGAAACAACGGCAGCAATCAGTAGAATTATTACCAATACATCCTTGAACTGATTAAAAAAGAGCTTGAGAGGATTTATTTTTTTAGAGGCTTCTAGTTGATTTAATCCAAATTTTTCTAAGCGATGCTTGGCAATCACGTTGCTAAGACCAGTATCGGTATTTGTTCTTTGTTCTTTTAGTACGTCTTTGGAATCTTTTTGAAACCACTCCATAAATATAATTGCCCCTGTCTTTAACCCATGTTATAGTTAAAACTAAGCATAAGCAACTAATTTTAGGTGGATAAAAGTAAAAAATATGGACTTCTTATCATTACTCGCACACTCTACGGGCAACGATATCGAAAGAAGTATAAGTTCTTTTAATATAAAGACCGTTCTTGTTTCGTCCTTGATACTTATAGTACTAATATTGATAGCATCTAAAGTCGTAAAGAAAAGAAAATACAAGAGCTATAAAAAACCATTATTCATAATGATAGCTATATCCGTATTGTTCCCTACTATATTAATGTCGGGATCAACAATATATTTGAACACTATATCTGATTCTGGAGGCCCTGTTCATTGGCATACA
This sequence comes from uncultured Candidatus Saccharibacteria bacterium, assembly GCA_964550995.1. Taxonomy (GTDB): domain Bacteria; phylum Patescibacteriota; class Saccharimonadia; order Saccharimonadales; family SZUA-47; genus CAZKAL01. The sequence continues at coordinate 7,817 of CAZKAL010000036.1, forward strand.
GACATAGAATTCTGGGTTTGTGACCAAGAAATTGAACTACGGGACCCGACTGGATTTTTAAGCAACAAAATCGGTACCAGCACTTTCCACGAGCACAACGACAAAAGGATTCACCTAGAGGGAGTGGTTATTGAAAAAGACTACGATGCATCACTGGAAAAATTCTTAGCAGTAACGGGTGGAGAAATAACCGATAGTAAACTGGTCATACCTACAGAAGACAGTATTTTCGAAAACGATGTTGATGGCGATAAAAACACTGGAGATCAAGATCTAGTCAAAAGTTTCTTAACACGGGATGCCGATCAACGTGCAACTTTAACTGTAAATAACGGTGATTCTTGTAGTAACAACGGTTACGCCGAAGTTCAAGCCTTTTTGTACACATTTAATAAAGATAACGACACATACAGCCAGAGAAAGCTTGATAGTCCAAAAAATTACACAATGCGCGATGAATCAGTTGTACCCCCTGGTGATTGTTTAATAGTAGAGTTCGGCGTTGTAAAAGATCACACTGATAAACTTTGCGAGCAATACGGGGTAGAAGATGTAAATCGTTGTACTGAATTTGGTGTAGAAAACTTTAACCCTAAAATTTGCAAAATTCGTGAAGTTAATCAAGAGGGTAACCCGATATGATAGATTTACCTACACTCGGACTAGTTATAGGATCCGCAGCGATTGACTC
>CAZKAL010000037.1:0-7634 GCA_964550995.1 uncultured Candidatus Saccharibacteria bacterium
GACGCCTACCTTTTTTAGATCAAGGTATGTTGCAATGGTTGTGAAGGATTACGAACACCTTGATTTTAGTACAAATTTGTGCTATACTTAAGAAGTAAATAACGAAAATAAAAAATGTCTGAATATCAACCAAAACCTCCGACTAGCGAAGATATAAATTTTACAAATGGCCCGGAATCGATGGATGGCTCAGTATCACTAGACGTTGCTGCTAGTGTAGGTGCACTTGCACTTTCTCCTGTTATAGATTTAAATTCGGCCGGAAAACAAAAACGGGGAGTGTTTAGTAGAATTAGAAATAGATTCAAAAATTCAAATAGCCCAGATACAAAGCCAGGTGAGCATAGAGAGCCACTTGAAGTAAGTATTGGTGAAACAGATAACGAGAATAGCACTGAAGATGCGAGAAGAGAGGAAGTAAGATATAGTCCTAGATGGCGAGATTACACTGAAAAAGATAAGCTTCCTACGCAACCGATGCCAAAAATGAGCGAGATTGACATTGCAGGCAGGGACCTTGAGATTCATACGCAAGCGGGTGAAGATATAACAGAAGCTGATTATATATCGAATTTGAAAAAAGACTTAGTCGACAATCCTGAGTTTTTCGATAAAATACAATGGTTAGGCGAAAAAGAGCTAGTGCATGCTATATCAGAGCAGGCAAAGTGGTTAGCAGGCAAAGTTATTAATGGTGATGATGTATTAGTATTAGATGAGCCCTGGAATCGTAAAGGGCATAAAAGCGGTAGTATGATTACATACCTAGTTGTAGAAGCAGCTAAAGAAGCTCTCGAAGAAGAAGGACTATCAGGTGACGATAGCATAACTGTAACTTCATTTGAAGAGGAAGATCGAGCTACCTTGGAAAGTAAAAAGTTTGATAAAGCAGTTGTATTTGATGACTGGATTGCAACAGGACACGACATGGGCCAGAGAGCTAGAGGCGCTCAAGGGATTTTGAATAAACTAGGAATGGACATTAACGACCTCAGCATTAATTTGTTAACCGCCCAATCAGAGCTTCATGAAAGCGGATTTCACAATTCTCAATTTCTTGACGACGGTGTCGGTGTGGACGTAATTTCACCGTATGTGGTTGAAGACACAGGTGGAGTTTGGAAAACGGCATTTAGCGGTATCCACAGTGATGTTGATTATGGTTTTACATCATCTGAGGAAATGCGAAATATCAAAAAGCCTGGTATGGGGGGTGTCACTAGTCCTTATGAAATTTCCAGCAGTGATACTCTTGGCAATGAAGTAGTCTACAGTAGACTTCGTCAAAAAGTACGAGAAGGCATGAGCGGCAATAACTCTACTGGAGAAACTGATGGAGTAATTACGGAAGCTCAGTCTAAGGGCGAATTTAGTCCTGATTATGATGGGCTCTTTAATGAGCTAGATGCACATGTTGATCAATTTGCAAATGCTGAGAATCGAATGGCGTTATTAAAAAACGCGTCAGACGAAGAACTGTTAGCACTAATCGGAACCATGCATGACTACCTTACTCCGCCGGAGCTTCATGATACATTGCCGGACTCTGCTTTAGTTGGTAAGATGATCAAAACTAATATAGATGCGCATAATGAGTTTTCAGTTTCACAAATATTCTTAGAGCCACATCAGAGAGAGGAATATTTAGAATACATGAGAGGCAAATTAACTAGTGTTGAGTCTGTTGAAGATGCGGCAGATGTAGTAGCTTTCGGGGTAGTCAGTCTTCATATGTATGGGGACGGAAATGGTAGAACTGCAAGATTACTACATGAACTTATCCTAAATGGTTACGACGGTGGACAAGAAGATATTGATAGACTTACAAAAGCATCTACGCCAAGAGATAGTTTTAGTGGTGGTTTCAAACCCGCGTCTTTTAATGTTGGGCACGAACTTAAAGACGCAATATTTAGTGAAATCTTTGATACTAGATATCATCAAGTTGCGAGAGGCAGAATGATAGAAGCGATGGGAATAAAAGATAAAGACGGAGTCATGCATATTTCTGAGAATAAAATTCGTTTTAATTTACTCAATCTCGAAGATGGTAAGTTGAAAGACGAGCTTGTATACACATTGCAACAGTCAGACTTTGGTCTAGAATCTGTGGACCAGATTTTCAGAAATACCGAACCTCAATCTGGCCTAAACACAATTGACACAATGATGAGGTTTAGTAAAATTGATGAAAAATTAGCAAAAGACATAATAAACAACGACCGGATTGCTAGGATGGCATATATGAAGAGAGTACTAGATGTTGCAGCCGGAGAATATATAGAAAAAGTAGAGAAGGATGGTTTAGTTGGAAAAGAAGAATTAATCAATAGTTCTACTTTTAAAACAAGGTAGAGTAGTTAAATAGATATAAAAAGCGTGCCCGACTCTATCAGCATAATGATAGGAACCTTAAATACTACTAATAATCTGGTTTTATCGCTTTACTCGACGGTGACTTCGGTGCGGGGGACTGTTTTACCAGTAAAGTTCTTTTTGCGTCTTTGTGTGTAGTTAACTGTTCCGTCTTTTGCGGCGTGGATAGTGTAATTTTTGCTCATAAATGTGCCTTTACCAGATAGTTTGTTTTGGCCTACTTGACGTACCAAAATTTCACCTTCACGGACTTTCTGACCACCTGATCGTTTTACACCAAGTCTTTGTCCTGGACTGTCGTGGATATTTTTGGCTGTACCGCCCGCTTTTACATGTGACATAATTTAACCTTTTGCCATCTAGTCTTTGTTATCTGCTAGATTGGACTTCGTTATTAACTTTTTACTAACACGAGCAATTCTCTGCCGACAATCTGATTTTTTCTGTGATAAATCAGCTTGTCATTTGGTGCATGCTTAAATCTCACACGAGTATAACCCATCTCTGTTAAATGGTCAAGCATAGGAAGGTGTAAAAACTCGTGTTTTCCACGCCATACTGGGACGGCAAGGCATAATCTAGTTTTTGGCTTTAATTGACCAACTATATTAAGCAAAAATCTATGGTTTATAACATTAGCTTCATAAATTATTTTACTTAAGTGCTCGGAGTTCGGTAATTCAGACAGGGGATGTCCCAAAAATGTTTCTCCAGCAACTACCGATATACTTCCTGGCTCGTACCATTTGTGTTTTGTTGCATCCCCGATTTCTATTCTCCTATAATCTCCAACGTCAGGGTATAAGTTATCAAGCCATTTTAGGTTTTCAATTGTGTACTCAACCATTCGCGGTTCAATGTCAGTGCCATAGATGTCGTAATTCATTAGCATGGCTTCCTGGAGGAGGACGCCAGTTCCGCAAAACGGATCCAAAACCATTGGAGAACGGTTCAAATCGGCTTGAACGCTGTGCTTCTCACTCGCGGTATCGTGCATACCACTGGTTGCGATGCTCGCGTCCGCACCAATTTTAGCTCGGTCTCCGCTGGTTCTATGTTCTTCTTCCTTATCACGACTCATGATTTTTGGCTGGTGACTTTCAACTTGGCCAACAGCTAAATTAATAATAATCTGAGCTAATTTGGGAGGCAACATACCTACTTTTGCATCGCGTTTTGGTCGAGCTTGGTCGCGCGCGGCGTAGGCATCTATATCCTGTATGCTTGTTGTCTGAGCGAGATATGCTTTATGACCATCAGAGACTACTAGTAACTCCCACCCATTTTTTGATGTAAGTTTGTTGTAAAGAACAGTTGCACTCCCCAGGGAAAGAGTTTTGTGAGGTACTATACGCACAGACTGACCAGATGCTTTAATTGCTTTTTTTACTAGTAGTGCAGTCTTTGCGACCTCTCTCTCAGATGCTCTTGTATCAAAACTGCTAATTCCGAATGACAATTTACCGTTTATTGACTCAGCATGTTTTGGGGATGTCTCAATTAAATATTTCTCTATATTTTTCCAATTTGTGGACGGTAGCTCTGTAAGTATTTTTGCGATACGGGTACTACCACCCAATCTTTTAAAATCTATGCCATCGTTATCAATGTCTAGAAAACACGAGGATTTACCAAATGGCAATATATGGTCTGAACCATATAAACTTTCAAGCTCAGCAATGCCAAGAGCTGGCTGTCGTCCTAGTATAGCTACTGTTTTAATATCTTGAGTCTTCAATTACGATCCTAAAATTTTATCTAATGCTGCTAAGTATAGGGCTTCCATACTTTTCAATCAAACCAGATGCAGAATTGTAATGAACTAAGTCTCTCGTTTCTTTATTGGAGGACTGCTCCAGGGTAATGTGACAATTAATACGAAGCTTTAGCCATTATAAAATGCAGAGGGTTGGTTGATAAAGTGTGAATGTCCTATACACTATATGTAATGAAGTTTAAGTCGATAAAGTTCTGGATTAATATAGTTACGATTGGTGCCTTGGGTTTGCTGGTTATCTTTGCTCGTGAGCAGATAGGCGAGGCGTTTGAAACGTTTACTCACCTAAATTTACTGTGGTTGCTACTAGTTATACCAATTCAGTTAATGAATCATACAGCGGTAGCAAAATTCTATCAGACTTATCTGAAAACCATGGGTGAAAATATTAAAGTTAAAGAACTCTTTAAAGTTAGCCTTGAGATGAATTTTGTAAATAATGTATTTCCTTCAGGCGGTGTTAGTGGATTTGGCTATTTAGGCATAAGGCTTAAAAAGCTAGGAGTGAGGGGATCTAAATCTACCTTGCTACAGACTTCAAGACATATGCTAACTTTTCTATCATTCATTGTCTATCTGTTGATCGCGTTAATGCTTTTATCAATTTTTGGCTCTGCTAGCAGATTAATTATCTTAATTGCCAGTAGTTTATCCTCGGTAATATTTTTCGGCATGATAGTTCTAATTTATATAATAAGCGATGAAAAACGTATCAGACAATTTACGGCTGCACTACCAAAACTGGTTAATAATGTAGTCAAATTTTTCCACCGAAATAACAAGCAACCAATAAACATTAGTAAAATAGAAAATTTATTTACAGACTTACATGTTGATTACAAACTTGTAAGAAAGAACTGGAAAGACCTTAGGTACCCATTTTTATGGACTATGGTTATGAATTTCACCGAAGTTCTGACTATATTTGTGGTTTATCTGTCATTTGGAGAACTTGTGAATCCGGGCGCTATAATTATTTCCTATGCTGTAGCAAACGTTGCCGGGCTTGTTGCAGTTCTTCCTGGAGGTATTGGGATATACGAAGGTTTAATGACAGCTGTGATGGCTTCGGCCGGTGTACAAAAGGCATTGGCATTATCCGCCACCGTCGTATACCGTGTATTTAATATGGGATTGTTTTTACCAATTGGTTATATTTTCTACCGTAGGGCATTAAATAGTGAGACTATAAAAGTAACTCCAAAAGAATAGCTAGGGTTACTAACTAGCAAATCCTTCTTGTAGCTGAATGCTCTTCTTAATGGATGGTCTTGTTTCTTCAAAATATTGATAAACTTGGATACTAGAATAAATCATAGTAGCCGCTGCCCAGATTGAGAAAGCTATTTTGATTGCAGTACTATACTTTTTTATGTAGTTATTAGGTTTTGAACTTAATATATACAAAATAAGTGATCCTACAACAAGGATAAAACTAACTGACCTAATAAAATTAAATAGTATTTGTGCGTCGTATGTCCCAATTGAAACCATTTATAAACTCCTTAATTATATGATAATAGTAGCACTATATAGATTTAAAGAATATATAGGTACGATTAAATGAATTGCTGATTAAAAATAAACTAATAAGTTATACTATAAACCATGCAAGGGACAGTAATTACACCATCAGAATTTGTTGCATTAACAAATCAAACTTTTGAATACGCTTATCCGGTTGTGACAATTATTGGCGAGTTAGCAAATTTCAAAATTGCTAAAGGAAAATGGTTGTATGCAGACATAAAAGACGATTCAGCAAAATTAAGATGTTTTGGGACAGTTTATCAGCTACCAGGTCCTCTTGAGGATGGAATGATGGTTGAAATTATGGCTAACCCACGCTTGCATCCGCAGTTTGGTTTTAGCTTAAACATACAGTCTATTCGACCGGTCGGTGAGGGCAGTATTAAGAAAGCTTCTGAGTTATTGTTTGCAAAACTTGAAAAAGAAGGTCTTTTTGCACCGGAACGTAAAAGGTCTATACCTTATGCTCCAGAAAAAGTGGGTCTCATAGCATCAGAACAATCTGCAGCGTATTCTGATTTCATAAAGATACTAAATGCACGTTGGCAGGGTGTAAATATTGAGCTTTTTGATGCACAGGTGCAAGGGGAATCAGCTCCAGACAGTATCATTGGTGGATTGCAGTATTTTAATCAGTTGGCAGAGTCGCCTGAAATAGTGGTTATAATACGTGGTGGAGGTAGTGCCGATGATCTTTCAGCTTTTTCTACAGAACAAGTTACAAGAGCTGTCACGGGCAGTAGGATACCTACACTGGTTGCGATAGGACATGAGGTTGATATAAGCACAGCCGAACTAGCCTCTGACATGAGAGCCTCAACACCAAGTAACGCAGCAGAACTGCTATTTCCGGATAGAAAAGAAGTATTATTACAATTAAATCTAAAGGCTAAAAGTCTTGGGGACTTAATACAGAACAGGCTTGACAGGGAATCCTCGAAACAATCAGAAAACAGAGTAACACTAACGCACTTCGTAGAACAGGTTTTAACAGAGAAAACAAAAGAGCTCCAGCATGCCAGAACGCTACTGAACAGTGTACATCCAAAAACGGTATTAAAAAGAGGTTTTGCGATACTTGAGCATAAAGGTAAATTGGTTTCATCAGTTAAAAATTTGCACCCAAAGGATACACTAGATGTATCTTTGCAAGATGGTAAAGTAGTTGTAGAGGTAAAATAATTATGGCAACAGGAAAAACTTATAAACAATTAGAAAATGAACTAGAAGAAATCTTAGATAATGTAGAAAATTCATCATACGATGAACTGGACAAACTACTCGAAGATTACAATAAAGGAATAAAGATTGTAGAAGAGCTGGAAATAAAACTAAAATCTGCAAAAAATGTAATAAAAAAAGCAAAAAAGTAGGGCTTTTCGGCTATGGACGTTCTATTCATTGCATCCCTTGCACTGATTATGTCTTTTGGGTTCGTTCTAGTATTCGGTGCTCCTTACTTGCCGACTCTAACTAAGCAAGCGGACCAAGCCCTAGACCTTCTAAACTTGAAGGCTGGTCAGACAATGCTAGAGTTAGGCTCAGGTGATGGTAGAGTACTTATTGCTGCAGCAAAACGAGGGATAAAGTGTGTCGGATATGAGTTAAACCCAATTTTAGTCTTAATTAGTAAGATTAGATGTTGGCGTTACCGAAAGCTGATTAATATCAAGTGGGCCAATTATTGGTCTGCAGATTGGCCAAAATCGGAAGGAATGTACGTATTTTTACTAGACAAATACATGGATAAATTGGATAAAAAAATTATTCAATATTCAAGAAGTAAACCTTATAAATTAGTTAGTTTTAATTTCAAAATAGTTGGCAAAAAAGCATCAAAATCAAAATCTGGTTTACACCTTTATAATTATTAACATTCCTAGGGCTTGATAAGCATAAGCAAAACAGGATATTATATGTTCATGAACAGAACAGAGCAGCAAGGTTTTTT
>CAZKAL010000038.1:0-7502 GCA_964550995.1 uncultured Candidatus Saccharibacteria bacterium
TGATTGGCTCACTCTTTTACGTTACGTTTAGCTACTTTGGTTCAGCGAAAGCTGCGCTGGCGTTTAATGGAGCGAAAGAAATCAAAAAAAGTGACGACCCAAGACTGTGGCGAATTGTTGAAAATTTATCAATTACCGAGGGCTTACCAATGCCTAAAGTCCATATAATGGACGACCCAGGATTAAACGCATTCGCAACAGGTCGTGACCCAGAACATGCATCAGTCGCTATAACATCGGGGCTGCTGAATGTACTAGAAGACGATGAAATACAAGGAGTAATGGCACACGAACTGGGTCATGTGAAAAACTACGATATCCGTGTAAGTCTAGTGGTGTTCGGACTTGTGGCCGTAATATCAATAATGGCGGATATATTTTTACGGATGAGTTTTTTTAGTAGAGGTCGACGTGACGAGGAAAATTCAAATGGAATTTTAATGGTTGTTGGAATAGTCGCTATGATCATAGCTCCGATAGTTGCTGTCCTAATTCAGGCTGCAATATCCAGGAAAAGAGAATATTTGGCTGATGCGACGGGTGCTATGACAACAAGATATCCAGAAGGTTTAGCGAAAGCATTAGAAAAAATTCGAGATGGTGGGTCTACTATCAAGCGTCAAAATACATCAACTGCGCACCTGTTCTTTGCAAATCCACTAAAAAAGAAAAGTTTTTTATCGGCTTTCAGTACCCACCCACCAGTAGATGACCGCATTGCAAAGTTAAGAAACATGGGTTCTCAACTGTGAGCAAGACACCAAACAAGTCTAAAAAATCCAAAGCCAGAAAAAAGACAGTAGTAAAAGTTCCGAAAATTGTAGCTGCAAATGCTAGAATTCGAAAGAAACCAGAATACAAAAGTTTTAGATTACATAAATCTGTAAAACGGCCTGATCTAGCAATACCATCTTGGTATAAGATTACGAAAAAAGCATTCAAATTGTTAAGAGCAAACCTTAAGCCAATTATTTGGTTTTTTATAATTTACGGACTGCTGTATTTAGTATTTGTGAGAGGTGTTGTATCGCCTGTGAATATCGATTCTGTTCGTGACCAAGTTAATGATGCAACAGGGGCTGCCGCATCGACTCTGATTAAGAATGTTACCGCCATGAGTGTTTTATTCCAGTCCGCAATAAGTACTGGAGGTGATATTGCGAGCCTATATCAGATGATGTTTATAATAGTCAGCACACTTGCTCTAATATGGCTATTTCGGCAACAACAAGCAGGGAATAATGTCAGTATGAAAGACGCTTTTTATAGGGGTATGTACCCGTTAGTCCCTTTTGTTCTAGTATTATTAGTAATTATTCTACAAGCTATGCCGGCGACTATTGGTAGTTTCCTCTTCACTACAGTAACAAGTACCGGTATAGCGGTTAATACATTTGAGCAAGTCATATGGTTGTTGTTGTTCTTGTCGACTCTAATATTGTCACTTTACATGATTAGCGCCTCAGTCATAGCTCTGTTTATAGTTACATTACCTGAGATGACACCAATGTTGGCACTAAAAAAAGCTAAAGAATTAGTGACCTTTCGCCGGGCAAATGTACTAGGCAAGGTTGTAATCCTTATTATCTTAGTTGGATTATTCTATGTATCAATTGTATTCCCATCTATATTTATATCTGCGGTCTTAGCACAAGTTACATTCTTTTTCTTGACGGTTATTATGGTGCCATTTGTTGTTGCATACTTGTTTGTTCTTTACCGCGAGTTATTATAGATACAAATGAATAAAAAAGATGCAAAAATTCGGATCGAAAAACTTCGAGAGATAATTAACGATTATAGGTATAGATATTCAGTGCTAGATGAGTCGACTATGAGCGAGTCTGCAGCTGATAGTCTAAAACACGAACTTACAATATTAGAAGAACAATACCCTGAATTAATAACTGCTGATTCACCAAGTCAGCGAGTAGCAGGCAAGGCTTTAGATAAGTTTGTAAAGGTCAAGCATAAATATCCTATGATTAGTTTGGCGGATGTTTTCGATCGCGATGAGCTAGAAGCTTGGGTAGAGCGAACAGAAAAGTTGGCTCCCGGTCATAAGCGCGAATATTTTGTTGATATAAAAATGGATGGCCTAGCTTGCTCACTCATATACGAAAGTGGGTACCTTACAACAGCGGTAACTAGGGGTGACGGTCAAGTCGGCGAGGACGTTACAGCAAATATTCGTACAATCCAGAATGTCCCTTTAAAATTACGTGAAGTTAGTGAGCATAAGAGATTTTTAACTGGTAGAACAGAGATTCGTGGTGAGATTGTTATGTATAAGTCGGATTTTGATAAGCTTAACAAGCAACGTGAAGCTAAAGGTGAAGCAGTCTTTAAGAATCCAAGAAATTTAGCGGCAGGTACAATACGTCAACTAGACCCACAGCTTGTAGCAAAACGTCCACTCCATTTTCATGCTTACGAAATGATAAGAGATGATCCGAATGATCTGTCCACAAACATGGAAACGTACGAGATAATTAGAGACCTCGGCGTGAACGCAAACAAGATTGCCACTACTTTTAAATCATTGGATGATTTGTTTGAATTTGCAAAAGAATGGGAAACTAAACGTCGTGATTTAAAATTCAATACAGATGGACTTGTTATAAAAATAAATGATAGAAAACTATACTCTGACCTTGGTGTGGTAGGGAAAACACCGCGTGGGGCTATTGCATTAAAATATGCGGCTGAAGAAGCAACTACTGTAATAAAAGATATAGTTATTAGCATTGGTCGTACAGGAGCAGCGACACCTGTGGCTGTTTTTGACCCTGTGTTGGTGGCTGGTACAACAGTTCAGCATGCTAGTTTGCATAATGCCGATGAAATTGAGCGTAAAGACATCAGGGTTGGAGACACGGTAATAATCTATAAAGCAGGCGATATAATTCCGCAAGTACTCAGTGTTATAAAAAAACTGCGCCCAGACGGCTCAAAACGATTTAGATATGATACCGAGCTAGCACGGCAGTATCCTGAACTAGAATTTGTCAGACCAGAGGGCGATGCAGTGTACCGAGTCAAAGGTTCCTCTAGTTCATTGCTTTTGAAACGTGGGTTGCAACATTTTGCGTCCAGGGTAGCTTTGGATATTGATGGTCTTGGTGACAAAAATGTTGAGGCTTTAGTAGACGCTGAACTTGTGAAGGATTTTGCGGATATTTATACATTATCACAAGATCAGTTGGAGGGGCTTGAGCGTTTTGCAAAACTATCAGCTAGTAATTTAGTAAGTGCTATTGCTGACAAGCGTAATCCTCCGCTCGCTAGATTTATTTTCGCACTAGGAATTCGCCATGTTGGTGCTCAAACAGCAATTGATTTAGCTAATACGTTTAAGAATTTAGATAATCTAGGCACCGCGACATATTCAGAGCTAAAAAATGTAGATGGTGTCGGTGAGATTGTCGCTGAATCTATTTTGGCTTGGTTTGTGGATGATGATAACGTCACATTACTGGCTAAGTTCAGACGACTTGGTGTTTGGCCAAAAGAAATTAAGAAAGTTGGTGGCAAACTATCGGGTAAAAGTTTTGTTATAACTGGCAGTCTTGAGTCAATGAGTAGAGGAGCCGCCGCGGAAAAAATCCGTGCACTTGGCGGAACATTTCAGAGTTCAGTAGCAAAAGGGACTACGTATCTGGTGATGGGAAATAAAGCTGGCAACTCTAAAGCTGCTAAGGCTGAAAAGCTGGGAGTAGAAGTAATAGATGAAAGCGCATTGTTGGAGCAAATATCATGAATCCTGTAGTGAGCCTCCAGGTTGCTTCGCAAAAATCAATCCAATTTTTAGAATCTTTGAGCCCTAAAAGTGGAGAGTACGCGGGTATTTTTTCAACGCAACCCTCCTGGAGATCTATTACGTGATGAATGTAGTTTATGTCACTGGTAACCCTCATAAAGCAAAGTATTTTAATAAGATGGTAGGATTAAGTCTTCAGCACAAAAAAATTGATGTTGATGAGATTCAAAGTTTAGATTCAGTCGAAATTATAAAACATAAGGCCAAACAAGCCTATAAACTGGCTAAGTGTCCCGTAATTATTGAAGATACAAAACTTACATTTAATGCACTAGGTCGCTTACCAGGACCGTTTATCAAATGGTTTCAACAAGAATTAGGTGAAGAGGGATTATGTAGATTGCTAGACGGGTATAATGATCGGTCGGCGATTGCAGGTGCCGCAATTGCGTACTATGATGGAATGAAACTAGAAGTTTTTGAATCTGAGTTAAGGGGCAAAATAGTTCAGAATCCCATTGGGGATAATGGATTCGGTTGGAACGTAATATTCAAACCAGAAGGTGCAAATGTGACTCTTGGGCAAATGAGTGAGAAAGAGTTCAAAAAATGGTACGCCAAAGTCAAACCATTCGCAGAGCTAAAAGCTTTTCTGGATAAACAAATCACTAAATAGTCAGAATCATCGGATAGTAAGATTTAGCTACCGTTGTTGTTGGACTTCTAGAATAACGCGCTTGAGTTTCGTCAACTAATGGTGCCTGTAAGCTATTGTGACAAATAACACAGTATTGTTGTGTGAACGGGTGTATAAAAGTCTTATAAGCATAAACAAAAAGGACCAAATGGTATGAGTGACCTTTACCGACTATCGCCAGAACTATTTCGTGGAGGCTCTGGTAATGGTGGTATATTTGGGAATGCTAAAGATTCATTAAGTGACCAGTGGGGAAGGTTTAGTGCATATAGACGTGGCAAGAAACTAGGAAAATTAATAAGAAAAGCAGGAGATCTTAGAGATCAATCAGGGGGAATTGTATTAGTTGATAGAGCTACAAAATGTGATACGGACGGTAACCCTTTAGACGGCTCGGTATTTAAGCTTGATGCAGTTAATAATCTAGGATCTTTTGTGACTCTAATTGGAGGTGTGGATCAACTACATGCCAATTTTAGTCCAGAAACTATTGACGGTTTTACGCTGGATCACTTAGCAACTACTCTAAAAAAGGAATTGGCTCTTGCGGCAAAACCAGATTAGTAGTACGTTAAGTTGCTTTAGAAAACCATAAGTGGGATAATAGAATTGTAATCGGGTGTACTGACCCTACAGTTAAAATAAACATTAATAAAACAAAACTGCCCTGGGTCAGGGTGGGCACACCCGAATAAAAATAGCCGTAATTAAGCGGCTATTTTGATATAGTAATAGTATAAGGGGACGTAGCTCAGTTGATAGAGCACCTGTATGGCATACAGGGGGTCGTGGGTTTGAGTCCCATCGTCTCCACCAGAGTATTTTTAAACAAATTTCAATATTTGCAACAAGTTATCTAAGCAATACTGGTACAATAGCTATTATGAATATTTCTAAATTGACAAAGCACATACGAATAGACAGAGTTATAACTAAAGTAGCCCATAGAGCTAAAAAGAAGATTGTTACTTGGAACCTGCGACGATTAGCAACTTCATTTATGCTTCTTGGTTTGGCAATAATTGTAGTAGGTTCTTATCTGGCATACACAAAGTTGTACATGACGAACGAGCGTAAATTTTGGTTAGCAGTAGATAACAGTTTGGCTACAAAGAGTGTGACTAGAGAACTTAAATCAGGTGGTAGTGGAAACCAAGTTGTACAAAGTCAGAGATTCGCTTTTGCGCCACAGATGGCTACAGAGAGTAAAGTAAGTTATGTTCAAAAAAGTGCTGTTACCGACACTTCGGTTGTAACGGAAGGAGTATCCTTTCCGGATTCTCAATATCAGCGCTACGTAAAATTCAAAACAAACCAGACGAACTCTGATGGTCAATCACCAACATTAGATACTATTCTAGGAAAATGGGAGCAAAATAAAACTTCAGATGCGGACTTAGAACAAGCTAGACTAAACTATGTTAGTCAGTTAGTGACATTGGCAGTATTTGGAAATTACGATGCAAATTTTCGTCATGACGTAATGTCTAAACTAAAAAATGAAAACATTTATACCGTTAACTTTAACAATGTTAGAGAGGATACGAAAAATGGGGAAGCAGTATTAACATATAGTGTATCTGTAGGGCTGAAAGGTTACGCAGCTGTAGTGCAAAAGGCATTCACCAGATCAGGATACGGTAATTTTCCACCACTCAACCCAGAACAATATCAAGACTCTACAAGAGTAAATGCAGAATTTATTGTTAGTAAAAAGACAAACAATATAGTTGGAATAAATTTCGGATCGAGAAGTGAAAGTTATTCTGGGTACGGAATTAATAAGACAGTTGAACGACCGAATGCGACCTTTAATCAAGGTGAATTAGAACAAGCTGTACAAAAAGAAATCCAAGGTATTCTGTAGCTTGATCGATTAACTTATCACTCTAATAATTAGGGCTATAATCATATATACTGTTTCATATGAGAAGATTTATTGCACGAGTGCTTAAGTTCCAGTCCAAGAGGTATTTGATAAAGAATCAACCTAAGGTAGTTGTAGTTGTTGGTAGTGTCGGTAAAACTTCAACAACTCAGGCAATAGCTAATATTATAGAAGAGAATTTTAAAACTATACGTACGATCGCCAACTACAATACTGACATTGGTGTACCTTGCTCTATTTTTAAGCGCTCTATTCCAGACCATTTATATAATCCATTTGCTTGGATTTTTATTTTTATAAAGAATGAGATTAGTCTACTAACTAAAAGCAAAGTAGAAATTCTTGTGTTAGAACTTGGTACAGATAAACCTGGAGAAATTGCGGAATTTTCCTGGCTAGAACCTGATTTGGCTGTAGTTACAGCAATTTCGGCGGAGCATATGGAAAACTTTAAGAATCTAGATATGGTCGCAGAAGAAGAATTGGAAGTTGTTCAATTTAGTAAAAAATTGTTGATAAATAAGAACATGCTAGATTCTAAATATTTAAAAATTCTAAAAGATAGAGACGTTGTAAAATACGGTGAAAAAGACTTGAAGAAATTTAAACTTAAGCCAAAGGATTTATTAGTTGTTGGTGATCATAGTATTAACGCAGTCACGGCTGGTCTAGCAGTTGGCGTTGAGCTCGGTATAGATAAAAAATTACTGGCTAAAAAAGCTAAATTAATTAAAGCGATCTCTGGAAGGATGAATGTTCTTAACGGTATTAAAGGGTCTACACTGATAGATGACACCTATAATTCGAGCCCAGCAGATGTATTTGCAGCTCTTGATTATCTACATAGAACTAGTTCAAAGCAAAAGATAGCCTTGCTAGGTAATATGAATGAGCTGGGGAATATTTCAAGAACTGAACACATAAAAATTGGTGAGTACTGTGACCCTAAAAAGCTAAACTTAGTTGTGACACTAGGGATAGATGCAAACAAGTACACTGCCACTGCCGCACGTGCACAAGGTTGCTTGGTTGAAGAAGCTCAGACGCCATATGAGGCTGCAGATATCATAAACCGCAATTTAAAGGATAAAGCGACGGTATTGTTAAAAGGTTCTCAAAACGGAGTTTTTGCAGAAGAAGCTACGAAATTATTATTA
>CAZKAL010000039.1:0-7099 GCA_964550995.1 uncultured Candidatus Saccharibacteria bacterium
AACTCTTTGTAAAGCTTACGTTTTTCTGTTTCCCAATCTAGCTTCAACGCACCATTTTTATAAATAACAGTATCATAGGGCGGCTTTTCATCATAAACCTTTATAAACCCGCTAGTGCTGGCTTGTTGTTTAATTCTTTCAAAAACCTCTGCCTCTGGGTCTGGATCAATCATTTCTCCACAAAGTGTTTGAGTAACCGCGTGCATATAAGTTTGTGGCCCTAAAAAATAAATATTATCGTGTCCTTCTATTAACCTTTGCACGTACAAAGAAGCCGCATAGTTATACGTTGGGTTTTCAGGTGCTGTCATCATAAAATCATGTGAAAAATCATAATTTCTACATATAGGTAAAACCCACTTATCTCCTTCTTCTAACAAGCTATCAAAGCTAGTATTACAAAAACGATCTATATCCATATAAACACCACCTTCGATAAACAGTTTGACTAAACGCCAAAGGTCTGTTTTCTGGACTATGTGCTTATCTTGGATCAATTCATAATGCTGTGGTTCTAATTGCTCTTTTAAGTAATCATCTACTTCTGCATCATCATAAATAGTAACTTCCCAATTTGGGTTTAGCTCAATAACTTTTTTGACTCCCTCCACCACTAAGGGATTTGTACTTTCAAGAATACTCTTGTCTTTCCACGACATATGTACTGTTTTAGGAATCATTAGCTTTTAAATTTTTTCATATTTTCAAATCATCGTTGCGGGTAGTGCTTCGGCCTTCTAGTGGCCTCCCTTTAATGGTCGTATCTAATTTATCGCCATCCCATTTGTTGTAGGCATAAACACCCATTTGATGAATAGGAAATAAATCAGCTCTTAATAAAATGTCTAACGGCCCTGTAAGCCCATATTTAATAACGTAAGCCAACATACTTTTAGCTACCGCAGGGTCAATAGCGTAGGCATGAGCGCGACAAATAAAATGATAATTTGGGCCTTCACTTGCATGAGGAGGAGTTGGTAACACATCCCACCCCTGTTGTACTTGTTCATGGCTTCCTAAATAACAAATAGAGTTATAAACAGCGTGTTTGGTATAGGGCTTCACCATTATGCTGTCATGCTCCAAGACCACCAAAGGCTTATCTTCTGTTACACATTTTGCCCATAACGAAATATGGGAAAGAGCGCAAGCAACTTCTCCTCTTGTCATGTAATGGTCTATGATTTTAACGCAATCCATAATCGGGTTATGGTGATCCGGTGCTTGTATTTCACCGTCAATGCCATTGTAAGCATCCCAATATTTGTATTGTTGTCCTACCTGTTCACAAGAAGCTGCACAATTTTTAGCCTTACACTCAGAGTCTTCAAGTCCTTTGACTCGAATAATATACGCTGAATCTACTTCTAAATTGTAAGAGAAAAAAAGATTCACTATAAACCATCCACATCATCATGTGTTTCGGCAGCATTAATAACATCTATACGGGATTCATAAGTTGCTTGTGCGGTGGCTACGGCTGAAGCGTCATACTGAGTTGTAGGGTAGTTATCTATTTCTTTTGCTAACTCTCTTCTTACTACTATTTCAAAATCAGCGTTTGCTGAAGCAACTAAACTGCCTTTACGTTCACCAACTGTAAGCTCTCTTTTGGCCCACACAATTTGTGCTGGAGTAGCCTCAAGGTCAAAAGAATGTGTTGTAAACATTTCTCGGTTAGCAACAAGGTCTGGAAAAACCTCTACTGCTTCACGCCAACCTTCTTGATTACTAGGCGGCGTGGTGTCCCAAACTTCTTTCACTTGGCCGTCTACAACCTGAATCCAATATCCTGTTTTTGTAACCATGTGTATCTCCTAAATTTTCTTTTACTCTTTCAAAAGGCTCATCCCAATTTCCATAAGTCGTTTGCCTAAACAAAGTAACACTGTCGTACCACTCTGACTTATTTCCCGGTTTTGCCCACAAATAATAAGGAAGAATAGGGACTAGTATCCAAGTATCTACCCCCATTGCCGCTGATAAGTGAGCTACAGAAGTACATGAGGTAATTACTAAATCACAGGTTGCAATGGCGTGTTGAGTGTCGCCCCAATGTTGAAGTGGAACTTCCTTTACCCATTCTGGTTTATGCTGCGAACCTTCGTCACGTTGTAAAGATATAAAATCTGCCTCTATATCTTTTACTGCATCAAACAACTTACTGCTTGGAAATAACCTATGCTGCTCATGTTCAAACTTTGGATTGCCTTGCCATCTAAGCCCTATTCGTAATTTTTTATTTAGAGGAGTTAGCGGCTTAGAAATATAAGGTGACCCATTAACATCGGCATACTGTAGCTCAAGAGGTATCACGGCAGACATAGCAGGAACCCAAAAATCATGTACAACACCACCCGCAGCTCCCGTTACAACCACGGCACTAACACTGGGAATATCTCGAAAAAGATTTGTTAACTCTGGAGAGCAAGCCACAATCACATCGCAACCTTTATTTACAATGTAGCGCACCATTCCTGCACCATGAATCTGATCGCCTAAACCACCTTCAAGGTTAAGCAAGACTGTGCCTTTGCTTTTTCCATCCCAAAGAGGCACTGGCGAACCGGGATTAGGGTTACCAAATACGGCTTCGTTCCTACCCCGTACAAGAAGGCGGTGTCCGTCTAAAAGTTTTCCTTTGCGTAACTCATACCATGCACGATTAAAAGCAGCTCGGTCACTACGTGGTTCTTCACGACCAAGTTCGTCTCCTAGTTTTGCTGCCTCATCTAAATTACCAAGCAACCCTGCCGCTAACATCATGTCTAACTTATGTATAGGAAGACGCGAACTTGTCTCACCTTGCCAAAAACGAGGTTGGACAAAATCTCTGTACAGATGTTGTAAAACATCTTGTGCGGAAGGAACAATAGCTTGTTTTAATTGTTTACGGACATCATGTAGTCCTTTAATGCCCCAGACTTCTTCGTCTTTTTCGTGGAGGCCAGTAGCATCAATATTTTTGGTGTCGTAGGTATAGGGAGAAAGTTCTAAAAAACGCTCTACCCCTCGTAAAGTTTCTTCTGGATTATTGTTTAACTCATCGTAATCCACATAATAGATATGCTCTCTCATCCAATGATGAGCTTTTAACAAATTTACATAAGATTCTTGAATATGCTTAACGTAGGGAGATTCTCGTAAAAAAGAAGAAAGCTCATTAGGTTTTGCAATGCGTACCATAGACGCTACACAATCTTCTACATTGCGAACAGTAGCAATAATTTTGGGTGAGTACCCTAAAGAAGATTTCATTGTATTAATGTTTTGAGGTTTTACCCATCCTCTGTTTTTATCTAAAACAATCTTTTTTTCTACAACTCCATACTTAGCTTCGCACACGGCTTTGACTACATCGTGAACTTCTTGGTCGGAAGCAGCTTTTAAACTAGCTTTTTCATTTTCTTCCCATCCTTGTAGCATCCCCACTAAAATCCCTAATAGCCCAGACGTTGCGGTAGTATGTAACTCAGGATGTTGTTTTAAGAGTGCAGCAAGTACGGTAGAACCCGACCGAGGTAGTCCTGCTAAGAAGTGGAGCTTTTCCATACTTTATGCTCTACCTCCCATAGCGGTAGCACTACCACTTGAACCTAGATGTATAGCCGTCCAATCCGTTTGAGAGCCTATTTGAACAGGAGAAGAACGCTTAACAACATCACCTACTCCCGTTTGACCTATCCAATTAGCTCCCCATGCCCATATAGTTCCATCGGTTTTTTTCGCAAGAGTTATACCGTTTCCGGGCCTAATGTCTTCCCAAGTAGTTAGCGCACCCACTTGCTGAAAGGTGGTCTGATTGGGGGTCGTCACATTGCGCCCAAGTTCTCCATTATTGTTTCTACCTGCCATATACAATTTACCAGCGTCAATGGCTCCTGAAGTTTGATAACCTGCGCCACAAGCCGTCCAACCCGTACTTGAACCTACTTGGTTAGGACTATTCGTATTACCTGTACCACCATTCCCCAACTGCCCATAATTATTATTTCCCCAAGTCCATAAAGTGCCATCTGTTTTAACATGTATTTGGTGATTTTCACCGCCGCTAGCTCCTTTTAGCCAGTTGGTTAAAGAGCCAATTTGTACAGGGGATGATTTATTTGGCGTGTCTGTGCTATTACCTAAACCTCCTTGAGAAGCTATCCCCCACGTCCACAGAGTGCCATCTGTTTTGACTGCTTGAACCGCCGCGTAACCCCCTCCAGTAGTCCAAGCCCACGTTGTAAGCGACCCAATTTGCACAGGAGATGAATATTTTGAGTAGCCAGAGCCAGTGTTTACTCCAACCGCTCCGTAATCATTCTCTCCCCAACCCCAAAGCGATCCATCTTTTTTAATGACGTGACAAGTAACGCCTTCTTGCATTAGAACTCCACCCGTCCAATTAGTTAAAGAACCAATTTGGATAGGAGAAGAAGTATTAAGTGCTCCATTGTTCCAAGCACCAAATCGGTTATCTCCACAGTTATACAGATGACCACTTGAACGAGTTCCAACAAAGTTATAACTACCTGAAAATTGAAGCCAATCTGTTTCAGAACCTAATTGAATAGGAGAAGAGTTGTAAGCCGCAGAACCCCCTAAATTTCTTCCTCCTGCTCCGTTATAGCTACCACCCCAAACATAAAGACTAGAAGGCGTAGCGCCTGAAGCTAACGCAAAGTTGCCCAGCATCATTAAAGTTATTCCAGACATAAGTAGTTACCCTTATATATTTCCAGTAATGACACACACGGTTGCGCTAATAAATAAAATAGTGGCAACCCCTCTTGTGGCTAAAGTTGCCGTAGCAATATCAGCGTCCTCACCTGCTTTGTAAGCAGTAGTGATTGTACAAGTTATGGTCACATCACCTGTGGTGTTATTAAAAATAGAAATTACATCGCCTTCTGCAAAAACAGAGTTAGGTATTACAATAGAGCCGCTACTACCAACTTGAACATATTTGCCAACATCTCCCACAGCTAACGTGTAGGCTGTTGTCTTTGTTCCTACAGCAGGAGCGTTTCTAAAGCCAACCTCATCTGTACCATCTGCGGTACAACTTTGAAGGTTACCCGAGTTAGGTGTTCCTAAAACAGGTGTTACAAACGTAGGAGTATTAGCAAACACTAAAGCACCAGAACCAGTTTCATCTGTTACAGCACTAGCTAGATTTGCACTAGAAGGTGTGCCTATCCACGTTGCTACTCCTGAACCAAAAGATGTAATTCCAGTACCGCCATTTGCTACAGGAAGCGTTCCTGTTATCTGAGAAGTTAAGTCAACACTACCTAATGTTCCACCTAATGTAAGGTTTCCCGAACTGGTGACCGTACCCGATAAAGTAATGCCGTTAACCGTTCCGGTACCCGCTACCGAAGTAACCGTCCCTGGAAAATTGTTAATATACTCTAAAGCATCTTTTACTGCCCCTCCTGCCCCTGCCCCGTCTGTATAAACAACTTTAGACTTGGCCGTAGGAATAGTAACGGTGCTACCCGAACCTTGTTTTATAGTAATGGACTGCCCACCGCTCGTGGCGTTTTCGATAATCCATACTTTTGAAACAGTATTAGGAGCCAGAGTTACTTCACGAGTCGTACTTAGACTTACCCCAGAGGTTATTTTTAAATAAAACGCTCTGGTGGCATCAGACGCACCATCAGCCATCGTTAAAGTAGTATTGGCATCTGACGCCATCGCCTTTGTGCCGTAACCTAGACCTTGTCCCACTAGCTCAAGGTTGGTGTTTGTAGATGTACCCCATGTGCCACTTTCTGCGCCAGTGGCAATCTCTTTCAATCTTAAATTATTAACATAAGTTGCCATTTTAAATCCTCGTTATGCTGCCATTGGAACCCAATTTGGTGTTTGTGACGGTTGTATTTCTATCCACATTGAAGTGCCGCCGACCGCCCCAGTTGCCTCCACTCCAGTTAAAATTGTCGTAATATCCGTAACCTGAGTTACTGTGCCTACGCTACACGTTGCGGATGTACCCGTTACATTAACAATAACCGGAATACTAGCCGTTGCTGCATTTAAAAACCCTGTTGCAGATACCCCAGTAAGCGTAACACTGGATGTGCCTGTTGTCGTTACAGAGCCAACCGCTGTGGTGGCTTCTACTCCCGTTACATTAGCGGTTCCCTGTGCAAAAACTGTAACCGATCCTATTGCTGTGGTGGCTTCTGATCCAGCGTTAGAATTACCCCATCCAGCATCGCCCCAATCTCCAATACCCCAACCTTCAAGAGGCACTGTAACCGGAATGCTACCGGTAGCCGACCCCACTGCGGAAGTAGCGGCCACTCCCGTTAAATTGATGGTGACGTGGTAAACCACGGCCACCGAAACACTTCCTACAGCGGAAGTAGCTTCTACTCCGCCGACTGTTACACTGGAGTCACCCGAAACAGTAACCGCACCTATACTGGTTGTTCCTACAACTCCCGCCGAGGTTTCTCCCCAACCATAGGAGGGCGATCCCCAGCTAGAAACGCCCCATCCTTCTAAAGAGATGGTTACGTCTGCCATCTTAGGCTATCCTAATCAACGCCGAACTAGAGTTAAACGTAGGCATTACCACAGCAAAATCCCCAGAACTTGACGATTTATCTGAACCAAAGTCTAAAACAACCAAAGAAGGGTCACCCGCCGCCGTATCATTGTAAATTAACGCTCCCCTTGCGGTTATAGTAGACGATCCCCAAGTCTGATCTCCAAACTCAGCAAAGGCTGTGGTTCCACTTGCACTTGGGTTTACGTTAGTTAAATCTTTTCCAGGCGCACTGTACCCTGTGCCCGAAACTTCGTTTGAAGCAGTATAAGCAGTAGTGCTTGCGTTTAAAGTGGCACTGTTAGTGTACAAAGCCATTTTAAAAGTGTTGCCCCCGCTTTTTAAATTGTGTACTCCTTCCATAAGCTCTTGCTTAAAACTTGTACACATATAATTTCCACTAAAAGCCATATCATAATCTCCTAATCAGTTCGGCTAGTTTGGGTTCTCCAGCATCGTTTAACGCATTATAAATCGTAGTTCTATCGCTTTGAATCGCTTCTTTTATGTAATGAGCAATAACGCCTTCTATGTTGCCTTTAAAAGCGTGAG
>CAZKAL010000040.1:0-6827 GCA_964550995.1 uncultured Candidatus Saccharibacteria bacterium
AAAGAACAACGACCTGCGAGAAGCCGTTGTTACAGATGCGTTTTTGTTTTTGAGTACTTTTTTTATTCAAAGTACTAATAATATCCTAACGCCCTATAAAGCTTATGTCAAGGATTTTTGTAAAGAAATCTGCAGGTGGTTATGTGTACGTTTTTTGCAACAGCATATTTATCGTGTCTCAATATAATTAGTCCGTTTATTTTAATAAATTTTTTGGCCGAGGGGCCTATATAAAATAGTAATAAAAGCTATTGCCATAGCTATGATTTATCAGTATTTTGTAATAAATAGCGGATTCTTAAAAGGTATTACAAGAAAACATGAATAAGGTTAAGGGGCGATTCACTATACTAGTGTGAAAATAACAGAAACAATTACTGTCAAAATCTTGGTAATTTCCAACAAAAGACTCTAGTTGGTACTATATGGCTACTATAGGTGCATCTAGGTGGTTTGGCGTTTATAGAATGTATTTAGAGCAAAATGCCTACAACTAGCTCAAAGACACAGTATTTGTAAAAAGAATGCAGATTCTAAGCATCTAGAGGACTGTAAGTTTTGAATAATTTAAGTAACTTTTGACTTTTATATAATAATTCAATAAAACTGAAGACACGCCATGAGACGTCTACGTGAGTTAAAATGGATTAGTTTGGTAGAATTGTTTAGGATCCGGGCTATCATTTATTAAATGTGGCGTGATTGTATGACGATGGTTTATCGTGCAGGTAGATAATAACTGAAATATACATAAAAATTAGGATAATAAACTGCAAGTAAAAATGGCGTAATCTCAGTGTATGTGTAGGGTATAAAAGATCAACTAATTCATATTTTTTTCTTTTTATACAAAAATATATGTTGTTAAAAATAAGTCGTATGTTTTATATATAGAATTGTTCAGCCTTATAAACAATCTGTAAAATTAATAAAAACAACAGTATAAAGTAATACTAGCTATTGACATTAATCAATACCTGTGCTAGTATTCTTACACGTTCAGCAAAAATAAAAACACTGAATAAACAAATATTACATATATCGTTCACTGGAGCCTAAAGCTTCAATGAGCGGTCAGTCAAAGCCAGTGGACGGTAAGCGCCTATAAATCTTTATAACAGGTGGATTTATCGTCCCAGGCTCCTCTTTATAAACAACAATAAGTAACAAAAGAGCCACTTTACTGTAAAATGTGGCTCTTTTGTTTATTTCATCATTTTTTTAGTAGAATAGATTTATGAGTAGTAAGCAGACAAGTAAAATATATAGGCCACTTTTTTTAATAATACTATCAGGGATACTGTTAATAAGTTTCTTATTACTTAGCGAGCCTTCACAGAGTAACTTCAGTTTTAATTTGATACCTTTATCGTTGCTTTGGGTTTTCATCTATGAGTTACTCAATACGATGTTTTGTTATATAGCTAAAAGCCTATCTTACAGTAGAAAGAAAGTAGGCAGTACATCGTTGGCGTCACTGGCGGTGGTGTCAGTTATGTTCTCCGCCTTAGGCCAATTACAAGTGTTTGACGTACTTCTTTTAGTCGCACTGGTACTTCTTGGGGTGTTTTACTTTAGTCGGACATGGCCAAAGTAAGAAGTTATTGGTATAATTAAATTGCTATGAATCCACAAGATGAAGAAGATCACAAATTACCTCAGGTTGAGCCAACACAAACCCGTTCTACTAATGATAGTTCAGTAGCACCCCCTAGTTCTCAGGGTGTAACTAAACCAGCTACTCAATTAGATAACACACAGGCTAGCCAGCCTCAGCTTACTGCACAGAAAGCATCTGTAGCTGATCCTGCTATGGTTGCCGATGACGTAGATCTTATAGAGAAGGCTTGGGTAGAGAAAGCAAAGGATATAGTAAAGGGTACAGTCGGGGATCCTCATACTCAGAACGAGAGGATGAGCCAGATGAAAGTTGATTATATGAAAAAACGATACGGTAGAGACATTAAGACGGGCGAGTAAATATAAGATGCCAGTACTACTATTAATAATCACTGGGCTCCTGTTTTCACTAACTGTTTTAGCCATAGTTATTTATTCTCATATTCGAAAGATATACCGTGAGCAAAAGAATTTCGAACGAGCTCTTAAAATGGTGCCAATACTTATTCACCTGCCACCTAGAAGCTCTGATACAGAGGTTGGTTCTAGAGATACAAGAGATGTTGTGGACGAAACTATTTCAAAAGCAGAGACTCTGTACGATATTATTTCTAGCACTATAAAAAAAGGATTTAAAAGCAAATTTTATGGTCAGAGACATTTCGCGTTTGAGATAATAGGTGCAGATGGGTTGGTACATTTTTATGCTGCAGTCCCCGTTGTTTTATTGGAAGTGGTAAAACAGGCAATCTTAAGCTCATATCCGGATGCTCGTTTAGAGGAAACAACTGAACACAATATTTTTAGTCCCACTGGCCGAACAAATGGTACTGTCGGTGGTGAGCTCGTGTTGAAAGAACGGTCGGCATATCCTATTGCCACTTTCCAAGAAATAAAAAGAGACACGATGCAAGCAGTTTTAAATGCTCTGTCAACTCTGGATAAGGAAGACGGAGCAGGAATACAAATGTTGATGAGGCCTGCAGGCTCGGAGTGGCGTAGCTCATCTATAAGTTTTGCACAAAAAAAACGAAAAAATGAGGCCGATACGAGTACGACTCGAACTGTGAGCGGGTGGTTTGGTCAGTTGCTTTTAGCCCCTTTTAAGCCTCCTGAGGACCGCACCAAAGAAATTACTAAAGAGAGTAAGCCTCTGAGTGGTGTAGACCAAGCTTTAGTAGAAGGCATTGAAGAAAAAACGCGTCACTCAGGATACGAAGTGTCGATACGTGTTATCGCCTCCTCAGAGACCTCTCAGAAAGCACAGTCTATACTTAACAGTATAGTTGCTACGTTTGCGCTATTTGATTCTCCGGGTAAGAATGGATTTAAATTTGTGCCCGCAAAAGACATCGACAGTTTCATTACATCATATATTATGAGGTTCTTCCCGCCTGAGAACAATAAGACAGTGCTAAATTCGATAGAACTTGCTACGATGTTTCATTTTCCAGATCAAAGTAGTATACCAACTTCTCAATTAGGTAGACAACGATCTAAACAGGTAGATGGCCCCAGAAATGTGCCGAAGGAAGGCTTAGTGCTAGGCTACAATATTTTCAGAGGAGCAAAAAAGAAAATTGTTCTTAGCCAAGATGATAGACGCAGACACGTATATTTTGTTGGTCAGACTGGTGTAGGTAAGACTACCTTTTTACAAAACTTAGCTCTCCAGGACATGTTAAATGGTGATGGCTTCTGTTTTATAGACCCACATGGTGATGTTGCAAATGAGCTGTTAAGTATTATTCCAAAAGAAAGAACTGAAGATGTAATATATTTCTGCCCTTCTGATACTGATTACCCTCTGGGACTAAATATGTTCGAGTTTGATAAGGACCATCCAGAGCAAAAAGACTTCTTAATACAAGAATCAATTAACTTACTATATAAGCTTTATGACCCTCAAAAACAGGGAATTATTGGACCAAGATTTGAACGTATATTCACCAATAGCGCTCTATTACTCATGGCTGATCCAAAAGGCGGTACGTTTGTAGACATTCCTAAACTATTAATTGACGCAGACTTTATGAAGTCCAAACTTAAGTATACAACAGATCAAAATGTTTTAGATTTCTGGACAAAGGAGTGGCCAAATTCTCAGAAGTCTAACGAGGCTGGAGAGGTCACTAGCTGGGTTGTAAGTAAGTTTGGAGCCTTCCTTAGTAACGAAATGATGAGAAATATAATTGGTCAGACTAAGAGCTCATTTAATTTGCGTCAAATAATGGACCAAAAGAAAATACTAATAGTGAATCTAAGCAAAGGGCGCACGGGTGAGCTTAATTCAAAACTTCTTGGTATGATTTTTGTTATGAAATTTCAAGCCGCAGCAATGAGCAGAGCAGACGTAGACAGGTCAGAACGTACGGACTTTTGTTTATACGTTGATGAGTTTCAGAACTATGCGACGGACTCATTTGCTGACATTATGTCAGAAGCTAGAAAGTTTGGTTTGAATTTAATCGTAGCTAACCAATTTACAACACAGCTAACAGAGGAGGTAAGGGATGCAGTATTTGGTAACATTGGTACAGTTATAGCATTAAGAGTAGGTATAGCAGACGCTGAATTCTTAGCTAAACAATTTGCTCCATCGTTTGATGTAGATGACCTACAGCGTACAGCAAATGGTAACGCCGCAGTACGAACCATGATTCATGGAGTACCAACTCAACCCTTTAGTATGGCTGGACTACCACCACTTGATGTTGATAATAAAGAGCTGGCAGATGCTCTTAAACAATTGTCAGCAGCTAAACACGGAAGGCCTAAAAATATTGTAGATAAAGAAATTACAGAAAGAATAAGCGTAGTACCCAAGTCTGCACCAGGGAAAGGTAGAGTCCAAAAAAGTGCCCGGCCTTCTTCTGGATCATCTTTTCTTGATGACTGGATAAACAAGAGAAAAACTAACTCGTTTAAAACTCCATCATCTCCTTTTAATAAACAAAAAACCACTCCAACTCAGCCCCAAATTCAAACCGCACAAACTATACAAAATACTCCAATAGTACAATCAACCGCACCTGTCGCTCTAACACAAGATACCCAAATACAGAACACGGTGCCTTTGTCACCCCAGGCTCGAACTTCTCAGCCTATGCCTGAAACCCCTCCTAACAGCAATCTGAATACTGAAGGAGTGTTCCATCCTAGACAACACGGCAATAATTCAGCAAGCAATTCTCCAGTTAATGATGACGCAGAGCACATAGTACATCTGAGGTAAGGCTATAAGTTAAGGACGTCGCCTCACTAGTCTGTATAAACTTTCTAATGCTAGCCCAACAATCATTCCTCCAGCAAAAAAAACTATAACTGCTAAGTAATTGTATTCGTAGCCTTGCTTCTTAGTTATCCAAAGCAGTAGTGATGTTCCTACAAGAGCAACAAAAGCTCCTCCAAGCATACTTGAGGGCCGAGCTATAGTTTTTCCTATGGCTTCACTGGGCCTGTCTAAGGCCTTTGAGTGTACTATAGTGCTAAGTAGGCGCGAAGGTGCGGAAAGGTGCTTACGGGTTCTTGTGAGCGCTCTTGAATAAGCCATATCCTTTAGCTGTTTATTTATAAAGACAGGGTGTTCACTCTTTTTTTCTACGATATTTTTTCTAGCATGTTCTTCTGTACTTACTGCTTTTTCAATTGCACTAGCTCGTAAGTTTTCTACTTGGCTTTCTTTCCCATGTTCTTTTTCTAGCTTTGTTGTCTCTCTTTCGGGAATTTCAACATGATCAACATGAGACTCTACTCTGTTGATATTCTTTTCAATATTAATCTGATTTTTCTCTGATTCTGAACTCATCACACCCCTCCAGTTGCTACGTAGTCTTTTCGTATAATATCAATTTCTTTTGCGAGTAAGCGGCTTCTAGAGAAGAAGTATCCTATGACGACTGTTACTCCACTCATCATAATAACGCTTGAACCAGGTCCTGTATTTGGTAAAGTTTCAAGACCTTTCACAAGAGGGCAATTGATATTCATTGTTATCTCATTGCCGTATTCATTACTTATTCTACAGTCGAAGTCTGTGCTTACAGCAGCAGGTGTGTTGGTAGACGGTACGGGGCTTTTAATCTTAACGCGGAACATATGATCAACTGATGAATTAGCAGGAATATTTACATTGTTCCAAACTATAGTATTGGTATCTGCCAGTAATTCTCCACCTTGTTCTTTCAGGAACTTTGTATCTAGATTTGCATACTCAAGTATATCTCCAATGTAATCAGTGACATTGACTTTATTTCTTTCGTAATCTTGCGAATTTATTGTCGTTAATTTGTATTCTAATACATCATTGGCGTTTACAACTGACTTTATAGCTGCCTCTCCGTTTTTTTCTTGGGTAATATTAGACACAGACTTTGTTTGACCAAGCGGACGGTCAGCTTCAAAACTTATAGGGCTTTTGCAGTTAGTATTTTTATCGCCCGCTTCATTCTGTCCAGTAGTTTTAAAGAAAACTGTAACATGAGCTTGGTAGTCGCCAGGGCTGTAAGTATGTGAAGTTTCGTTGGTTAGTCCGGTGGCGTTAAAAGATGCAGTATTTTTATCACCAAAATCATATTCGTATCTGGAAATATTCGTATTTGCAGGATTTGATGAGGAAGCAATAGTCTTAAACTTAACTGTTCTTGTGGCTAGATTGACCGAAGAATTAACAACGGAACATACAACTTGAGGTTCTACACAATTAGGATTATTTACGTCTCCGATATTACTATCGTAGGGGCACTTAACAATAACACCTACACATACTTCGTCAGTGTCTGGTGAAGCGTTGGATGCTGTTATCCTAGCCTCATTACATACATTTGTACCCGAAGGTATCTGATCTTTCAGTCGCATTTCTAGTGTTACAACTCTTGTTTTTCCGTCTGATGATAACCCTCCGACCTTGTGATTTAAGAATCCGTTGTTTATATTCAAGTTCTCAGGGCCTATCAACTCTAGGTATTTAGTATTGAGCTGATCATCTATAACTACATCTTCGGCTAAGCTGTTCGGTGCTTTATTTCGGTATTCTATTCTATATGTAAGTTTGTCGCCTGGGTTCAGCATTGCGGGATTTCCTACAATAGATTTCTTTATGTTTAGTTTCGGTGTAGGTGGGGGCGTAGGTTCTGGTTTCGGTGTAGGCTTTGGAGTAGGAGTAGGAGTAGGAGTAGGAGTAGGAGTAGGAGTAGGAGTAGGAGTAG
>CAZKAL010000041.1:0-6685 GCA_964550995.1 uncultured Candidatus Saccharibacteria bacterium
GCCTGAATCAAATTATAGGAGAAGGAATTTTATTATAAAAAGGAGCATTATGAGACAAAATTATTTATTCAAAAAACTAGACCCAAAAAACGCGGTATTAAGCACGAGAAAGAAAAACAAACTTAAGCGAGATTTTCTGAACACTGCTTCACTAAACTCAACTAGTAAGCGTTTCTCGGGTTGGACGTCTAGAACAGCTAAGCTTGCATACGGAGCTGGTCTTGCCGTATTCGTTATGTCCATTGTGTCGATGAATGTTTTTGGTAGCACAACACCACATCTATACTCAAACACGAACGATGTAAGAAGCAATAATGAATCATCGATGATCACCTCGCCTGATTTGCATGAGCAGAGAAACGAAGAGGGCATAGCGCAAAGTATCGAAGATAAAACTGAAAATGAAACCGACGTACAAGGTGTAAACACAGAGAGCCAAGACTTGCACAATAAAAAGGATGAAACCGACGTACAAGGTGTAAACACAGAGAGCCAAGAAGCGTACGATGAAGATAATAAAACAGACGAATACCCTAGTGAGCAGCAATGTATAGATCCGAATGGTGAAGACATATCCGCGATAACGCTTACCGATGCTCTAGCAATAGCAGGAGAGTTTTACGATCAGTCTCAAGTACATAAAGCAGAATTTAAGTACGAAGAAGGTGTAGGAGTCTACGAGATAGAATACGAAGATGGCGTAAAGGTAATCGTCAATTCATGCACGAAACAAGCATTATTCGAGAACGGAACAGAACAACACAATAGCTAATATGACGACTCGGGCGACAGCTCTGAGAATAAGTAGTAAACAAATAAATTAAAACCATAGAAGGGTAGATACATGAGATATCACTATGCCACTAATACCAAGAAGAAGACGACAACAGCAACACAAAAGCTCGCATTTTCTGTGCTACTGCTGACCTCATTTGTAGTTGCGACATTCATACAAAGTTCAATAACTATCGTAAGCGCTGCTATCAGACCGACTATGCCGTCAAGTACCGCACCAGTACCTGTTGTAACGAATACGAGAGGGCCGATTACGATAGAGGAGGCTATGAGTATCTGCAACGTACAAACACAGTTAAATCAGGCTGCAAATAACCCAGGAGCCATAGGCCAATACGACTTCGGAAGTAATTGTGTTGAGTCACTAATACTTCAATACGGGCTACTGGAAAATACCGTCGCACCTAATCCTACTATCGTGTACAACGCTCTTGAAGATGCGACAATAATGTCAAGTAGACCAACTAAAAACACCGGTAAATGGAGGAAAATGCATGCCGATGGTAAGCCAGAAATAGCAACTCTAATACGTTTTGACCAGTCCCTAATAGCAAGTGAACACCCTGGTGGAGTAAAGTCGGCTAAACTTCGTCTTTTCATCGAAAGAGGGGATAGTAGCAACGTAGCTATACATACTGTATCGAACAATTTTGATGCATGGCAAGAGAATGTAATTACGTGGCAAAATTCAGATACCCTACGAAGCCACTTGACCAATAGTACTGTGGTGGAGAAAGCTGTTGGAGGTGAGTTCGTAGTAGTCGATGTCACAAACATAGTCAAAGCAAGTGGAGCGGACAGTATCTACATATCTGGTCTAAATAGAAAGCACGTCATTTTTGCTACCAGCGAATCAGCAACACCTGAAAATCGCCCAATACTCACAGTTAGATAACTATATTAGGCAACATATGCCCTTGAAGGAGATCTCTAATCGAGCTATAGCAATTTATCTTTGAGTATTCTCTACATCTGTTTCGTCTTCTATTTCGTGGCCGATAATCTCTTCAATCAAGTCCTCAATCGTTACAATACCTATAACTTTTTTCTTTTGTATGACTATCATCATATGGGATTTTGCAGCTATAAACTTGCGAAACATAGTATCTAGAGCCGTCATAGATCCGACAGACTTAGCTGGGTGGGTTTTAATATCAGAGATTTTCTGTGGGTTCTCGTCAAAGTCAATATCAACCAAATCCTTAAGAAGCACGAAACTCCTACAGCGCGTAAACGACTTATTGAAAATAGGTATTCGTGACCAGTTTTTATCAGTTAATTCATCAATCTTTTTAGCATCAATTATGTCTGTTTCTAACAGATAGTATACGTTCTCCATTGGAAGCATGATATCTTTAACATGCTTTTCACTTAATTGCAGAGCATTTCTAACTATCTCTACCTCATCGTCATCAAGCTCACTGTCCCTTTGATTATAATGATCGGATATTAGTAAGCCAAGTTCATGACGAGAATGTAAACGTTTATCTTCGTGTCCTATAGTTTTGTTTAAAAGTAATTCTAGTGGCCTTGAAACAGGATAAGTTACAACTATTAGAAAACGCATAAACGGGGAAAAAACAGCTATAGCTCGCAGTGCATGTTGTACGGCGAAAGCTTGAGGTAATATCTCGCCAAAGACTACTATTAAAAGCGTGCTGATAAGACCAGCTAGGATGCCATTGAGAAAGCTAGACAATGCTAGTGAAGTAGCAGAAATAACAGCCACGTTAGTAATTAGAATACTAGCAAGGCTTAAATGAGCTTTTTTTCTGAACACCAACGCCTTCTTGGCGTCGTTACTTCCTAATTTTGCTCGGCGCTTTAGGTCTGATGTGTCCAGTGACATTAAAGCCACATTGAGCCCAGAACAGATTGCAGATACTGTTATTAGTCCACCTGACAAGACAATAATTATTATGTTTCCCATGTATTTAAATACATTATTACATAAACTGACCCACAAAACTTGTAAATCTGTAGCAAAACCCTGATAATAAACCGTAAGCGAAATCGCGGATTTTCTGTATGGGATTATTTAAAAAGCACAAATCGGGTGGGAATGAATCTACAGAGGCCAGCTCCCTATTAGATGAGAAGCAGAAAGCTGACATCATTATTAACAACATCGACGATGGTGTTGTTTTAATTAGTCCTGACGGTGTCATACAGGTATTTAATCCAGGCGCTGCAAGGATGACAGGATGGGCGATTGAAGAAGCAAAAGGCCTAGATTACCGTTCGATATTAACTTTTATCGATCAGAAAAACCTGCCTATCGACGAGCTACAGCATCCTCTGCAAAAGGTCTTAAGAACCGCGAAACCACTCCGGGATAACACAGCTACTATATCTTCCAAAAATAAGACTGCAATATCCATCGACATTAGTGCAACGCCGTTAGTTGACTCCAGTGGCAAGGTCACCGGTGTAGTTGGCATATTAAGAAATGTTAACGAGCAGCGGCGTGAAGAAAAGCAGCGAGCAGACTTCATAAGTACTGCTAGCCATGAAATGAGAACGCCAGTTGCGGCAATAGAGGGTTATCTTGCATTGGCACTAAATGACAAAGTTACTAAAATTGACTCTAAAGCTCGCTCATACCTTGAAAAAGCTCATTCCTCAACCCAACATTTGGGCAAGCTTTTCCAAGATCTTTTGACAAGTGCGAAGGCTGAAGATGGCCGACTAACCAACAACCCTGTTGTTATGGAATTTGGAGATTTTATAGAAAACTTAGTCGACACACTTCGGTTTACAGCCGAGAAAAAAGGATTACTCCTGGAGCTACTAATGGGCTCTCAGAAACGTACAGATGCAACCACTGTAGACGTCAGTGAAAAAGTTATCAAGCCTCTATTATATGTTTTAGCAGATCCAGACCGTTTACGTGAAGTAGTGACAAATCTGTTTGACAACGCAGTTAAATACACTGAATCTGGGAGAATATCAATAGGAATTACTGGTAATAAGTCAGTTGTCCAATTCCATATTTCAGATACAGGGCCAGGTATCCCTGAAAATGATGTGCCTCATTTATTTCAAAAATTCTACCGTGTAGATAATTCGAGTACCAGAACTATTGGTGGTACTGGTCTGGGATTGTATATAAGCAGGAAGATAATTGAAATATATAATGGTCGTATATGGGTTGAAAGTGAAGTTGGTAACGGTAGCACGTTTTATATAAATCTTCCTCGAATAGACAGTGTTAAGGCAACCGAAATGATGAAATCAGAAAAAAATCAGCAGCCGTTAATACAAAACGAGAAACTCTAAAAATAAAGTGGTACAATATAATCAATATGCATAAGCTTTTAAAGAGGAGACGAGGATAATGGCGAAGATTCTACTGGTAGAAGACGATAATAACCTACGAGAGATCTATGAAGCAAGACTGATGGCCGAGGGCTACGACATTGTCTCAGCACGCGATGGCGAAGAAGCTTTGTCTATCGCTATGAAAGAAAAACCAGATCTGATTATTTCTGATGTAATGATGCCCAAGATAAGCGGATTCGACATGCTTGATATCCTTAGGAGTACAGAAGAGACCAAGAATGTTAAAGTAATAATGATGACAGCCCTTAGTCAGGCTGAGGATAAGGCTCGGGCCAAAAAGCTTGGCGCAGATCGATACTTAGTTAAGTCCCAGGTAACGTTAGAGGATGTTGCTAAAGTTGCAAGGGAAGTTCTTGATGGGACCCCAGCTCCTGAGGAAGCAGCAAAAGAAGCCCCTAATGATAAACCACCAGTAGATACGACAACCACTGATGATTCACCTACAAAAGAAGAGCCAGAAGCCCCCGCAGTAACGCCTACACCAAGTCCTACACCTGTTGCTGCAGAAACTCCTGTTCCTGATACAACACCAGAGCCAGTAGTAGATGATCCAACAACGCAGAGTCCAAATGAAGACGAAAATGACGATGATAAACAAACTGAAGAAGCTATGAAAACTACCGTAACTCCTTCAACACCAAATCCTCCACCAGTTGAAGTACCAGCGCCAACAAACGAAGCTACAGCAGAAAAAGACAAAAAAAAGGTTATCGAACCTATTAATGACATTAAAAAAGACAAGGCAAAAGAATTAAACGAACTTGCTTCAAAGGAAGAACAAATGGAAGCAGCTATGAAGGCATCGAAGACTGCACCTGTTGTACCAACACCTGAACCTGCAGCACCTGCACCAGCAGTAGTACCAGAGGTTGTGGCTGCACCAGCTCCAGCAACGCCAGATCCTACTCCGGCAACGCCTGCACCCGTCCAAGCACCTGCCGCAGTGACACCAGCACCTGCAGCACCTGCACCAGCAGTAGTACCAGAGGTTGTGGCTGCACCAGCTCCAGCAACGCCAGATCCTACTCCGGCAGCACCTACGACACCCGCAGTCCAAGCACCTGCAGGTCCAGCACCAACAACCCCACCAGTTACAGTAACACCTACACCAGCGCCAGTAACGCCAGCTCCTACTCCAGCAGCACCTGCACCCGTCCAAGCACCTGCCGCAGTGACACCTGAACCAGCAGCAGCAAAACCAGAAACTCCTGAAGATCCTAATTCGATTGCACTCTAGCTGACAACCGTAGGCTGATTGCTGTAAACTTATATTAGATATGAGACTGAATAGGTATATCGCCACATACTCTGACCTTTCGCGTCGGAAAGCCGATGCTTTAATTGATCAAGGTGAAGTCATTGTTAATAGAAAGACTGCTCACTTAGGCATGAATGTCGAAAAGGGTGACATTGTTATAGTTAGTGGCAAAATATTAAAGCCCATCAAGCGTGAATTTATAAATGTAATGTTGAATAAACCAGTCGGTTATGTCTGTAGTCGTGACGGGCAGGGAAGCCCTACTGTATATGATCTGTTACAGAATCGCATGCAGCATCTAAACATAGCAGGGAGACTAGACAAAGATTCTAGCGGGCTTGTAATACTCACTAACAATGGACAACTTCTACAGGAGCTAACCCACCCCAGTTACAACAAGGAAAAGATTTATATTGTGCAAACCGAGAAGAGACTCACAGCAGAGGACATAAAGAGACTTCGACTTGGCGTATATATCGGTGACGAGAGACTCAGTAAAATCGACTTGAAACAAAACCTGAACGGTGAAAAAAACACCTACACTGTTACACTACAGGAAGGACGCAACCGCCAAATCCGCCGCAGCCTCGAATCTATAGGCCACAAGGTAATATCGCTACACCGCACAAAACTAGGCCCTTATACCTTAGGCGACCTAAAACCTGAGCAATTTAGAGAACTCTAGCCATTAGTGTTGGAAACCCAGCTGAAACCGTCTGGTAATTTACCACTAAAAGGATCGTAGTGTTGGCTATATTGCACAGCCTCGTTCCCTGCGGATGTAAGATACACTACATCCAGGAAACCAGATTCTCCTATGACGCTACAACCAAGCTCACCAGCTAGATTAGCAATATCTTTTGTTGATGATGTACCCCCATCACCAGTCATATCTCTAACCTCATTGTCCACTGCTAAAGTAGCTAGATTACCTAACGACAGCGCATCGTCAACACGAATTAACGGCTTATAGCCGTCATTGCAAAATTCAATATCACCACCACGTCCTTCGTCGGTTAATAGTGAATTCATATATACTGCAGGGATTGTCCATGAATAAAATGCAATTGATATGGCTCCAAATGCTGCTCTTTTTTTCTGCCTCTTAGTAAATTTCTCTGGTGAATTCACAATACACAATCTCCTTATTTTCTCTGTAACAAATACATTTCAAAATCGATAATACTCTCTCTCTCTCTGGATTTGTCAATACTAAAAAATATAAATTAAATATTGCAAATTTTACTACCTCTGTTATACTGTCTTCATAATGTCAAAGAAAAACGCAAG
>CAZKAL010000042.1:0-6380 GCA_964550995.1 uncultured Candidatus Saccharibacteria bacterium
GAACTTTCCTTATTATCCATTACCTTAACAACCCACTACGAACTCCGAGTTAACTAGGAGTTCGTAGAATCTCTATTCTCTGTTAAAGCCATCCTAATTTTATACATAATAGAGTTGTTGTAAGACAGTCGGCTACAAGTATAGGTTATTTTGACGTATGTAATCTGCTACTTTTTTTGGTAACCATAGGTGTTTATCTTTTGAAAACCGCGCTTCTGTTGATGAATGTTTTGGATGTGGTGATGGTAATATTGCAATTGCCTGACCCAAGCTTTTGGCATGATCAGCAATTTTATCTTCCCCATACATTCCTCGTTCAAACACTACCAAATAGTGTTTTGTTAGTCTATCCAGTCCTGGCCACTGCTTAGGGTTCATTTTCAAAAAAATATCAGCCCCAAAAATGAAGAACAAATCTGCACCAGGAAATCTATTTTCCAGCTCTGGTAGTGTTTCATTGATAGTAAACTTACTGTGATTCATCTCAAGGCGCTCGGCATTATCAATCTGTTCCAGCCCTAAATCAACCATCTTTTCTCGATGTTTTATTCCTATTGGTGACTTATCACCCCACGGATGTGTCTCTACAAGAAAATATAGTTTATCCAAATCTAAAAATTCCAGCGCTAGCCGTGCAACCTCAACATGCCCATCATGAATAGGATCAAAAGACCCTGCAAATATCCCAATATTAGGCTGCGGTCTTGTGCTTTTCATCCTTTGGTCCCCATGATAATAGTGTAGCAAGAGTTATAACGTTTTTCTTCTTAGGATTAGCAGACGTTTTTTCTTGTTCGATGTTATTACCACATGACACACTCTCACCACAGGTAGTACACTTAGGGATAAGCTTACCTCGCTCTCTCGTATTATCATGTCCTTTTGTACATTTAAACTTTAGTGGACCCATGCTGTCTGACTCGACTTCTAAACTTTCCTGTGATTTACCACCAAATATGTCTTGAAGTGAGCTAGCATCTGGATCCTGACCAATTCCAGTCATCTCTTTATTGTAATTAACCCCAGCAGCACTACAGCCACCGTATGTCCTACCAGCCTCAATCCCCTTGCCTATAAAACCTGCTGAGCGATTATTCATTTCCATCATCATAATATAGCTAATATCATGAGTTGGCATAGCTCCATACCCAGAAGGACTTGGGATATTGTTCTGTGGCACATATTCTGCTTTATTTAGATTATCTGGTTGCTTTAGTGCTGATGGGAGATATTCACGTAATTGCTCAATTAACGCATACCTAATCTTTTCCTCCATAAAACGCGCATTTTCAGCAGAAAAATTGGGGCTGTTGTTAACCTGTATAAGTTGATGCATGTCTGAATGTATTAAAGTTGGCGAATTGTTCATTATTGCTTGAGCCAACGCACTCATTGTCTCATTATTTTTCCTCTGATATGTTGCCCTAGATAATGCAATCATATAAACACTAAAATGCTGATCAATAGTTTTCTGATGCTGTTCCATAAATGAATTTACTGAGAGAACTGAATTGCTATCATTAATTTGTTCCTTATATTCTTGTTGGAAATTCTGTCCAAAATTAGATGCTACTTGTTCTGAAACATTAGCTCGCAGTCCATGGCGTATCCATCTGTTACATGACTCGTTTTCTGGAATTTCAACACCGTGCCCTTTCATAACTTGACGCAAACTGTTCTCATCACTCTTTTTGATTGAGTATGCACCAGCCAGAACCTCATTTTTGCTCAGTTTATAGTAAACCTGTAAAACAGCTAACCCCTCTCTGTATCCCAAATCATGCCAATATTTCGAGTCCCGTTTAAAAGACTCTTTCGGGTCCATGCTTACTACCGCATACATTTCCCCAATTTCTAAATCGTCAACTATGCCAGCCACTTCTACATCACCCTCATCCCTCTCTGCCTGAAATGACATTTCCGGATCGCTCTGAGAAGCCTTTCTTGAAGAATCTAGTCCTTTTCTTATTACATCAATCATCGGTTCACCGCGCTGATTTACAACTTGTCCTTCAACTACATCATGGTGCCTGAACCTATTAAAAGACAGATGTTCACTGTATTCGGGGTCTGTTGCTATGTTCTCTAAAAGAGCTGTATTAAAGTCATTTCGCATCTCTTCAAGCTCACTAGATAACAACACATCTCCTGAATTCGAAACAACAAGAGCACCAAGAGCTCTAATCGTACTAAGTGAACTAGCATAAACCTCTACATTTTCGACTGGTGCAGTCTTCGCTTCTGGGCTTATTGATGATATTAAAGTTGAAATAAAAAACCTCTTACCCGAACTTGAGAAAGAGGCTGATAGTCAAAAACTACAAAACTCTGTCTTGCTCGAGACTTTGTATTAGTTGCTGTATCGGACTTACCTTAATTGGCTTACCGTTGCGGCACAGTTCCTGATTTTCACAGGATTCCAGCATTGTTTGTTGTTAATTAGCTTTTTAAAAGCTACTAGTAGTGTAGCATCATTTTGTAACACCACATGTAGTAATTTTTTCATTCCACAATAATATGTAATTATGGTATAATATACTAACAATGGAAGTTTTAGCTGACCGTCTATCATATGAACAGCAAAGAGGTATACACAACTCTCTCGCAACGACTACCCTAAAGCATGTTGCATCAAACGGTAGTCTATTTGGTGAACTAGACTTTGACCCTGTGGCTAACCCATCACAAGACTTAAGGAACGTCCATCTACCTGCAGTTCCCACAACTCCTAAAGAAGCTGATGATCTGGCAACAATTGCCAACCCCAGACTATATCCTTATATGCGTGACGTACTTAAAACTCAAGGTCTCATGATAGGGGAGCTACGAAAAATGAGAGATGAAGCTGGCTCTAGAGATCACGTAGGAATCGTTTCTACACACCAAACAATGCCAGACATAGCTATAGTAGAGGTAGCCTTTTCGGTAGCTGAACATGAATTATATGATACAAACTGGCCGACTATTATTAATAATAATGGTCTAATAATAAGCCGAGGTGTTGGTACGCTCCAAGCGTTTGGTCTCGCTGCATCCGAAGTTGCACAAAAAGCTGGAGACGTTTTTATGAGTTTCCCTAGGACTGAGACCATTGAAGAATTAAAGCTACAAGAAGAATTAGACCTACCGGAAGGATTAACATTACAAGATATCATAGACGATAACAATTTAAGAATGCGCAAAGAACTACAAGAATGGTCTCCTTATGGGCCTCCTTCCGTGAGAGATATATTGACGGCTTACGGTCAACTACCCTCTAAGAAGAGGACATATATTGCGTGGTCGGGGTCTACTGACAAAACAGAGGGCGACCCATTTAACCCTGAGAGAGTAGTTTTAGAAAGAGCTCATGGAGCAATAATTAGCCACCTAAAGCATGGTTCTACCCTGCCAACTGTAGTATGGGACCGTGGCGAAGAGAGAGAACCAATATTTATTACAGGTGAGCTGACAACAATTAGAAAAGATGAGGATATCGAGCGAGTTCAAGAGTGGCAACGACACACTTTAGCTAGAGCACTAGGTATTGATGACAGCCATGTATCAATATCTAGCAGACACAAAAATGATTAACTAGAAAATTATGGGGTAGTTTCAGCGGGTTTTGGGTTTGCTACCAGGATTATGACCTCTGTTTGATCTGCTGGAACAATCGATGTCGGTAGAGTTGAGCCTACTTCATATCCAAGTTCTTTTGCGATACTTGAAG
Organism: uncultured Candidatus Saccharibacteria bacterium; assembly: GCA_964550995.1. Classification (GTDB taxonomy): domain Bacteria; phylum Patescibacteriota; class Saccharimonadia; order Saccharimonadales; family SZUA-47; genus CAZKAL01. The sequence continues at coordinate 3,710 of CAZKAL010000042.1, forward strand.
TTTCTGTTTGTTGGTCTTGGTCAACATCATAAACAAAAGTCTGTGTTATGCCTTCTTTAACAGTTTTTGATACAGTTATTTGACTTCCAAATTTTCCTAATTTACTTTCCGTAGCATCAACCGCTGTTTGCGAGCCAACTAACTCTACAGAGATTGGTACAACAACATTGGCAGTTTTAACTACTCTATTCTCTGACTGTCTATATAGTACGTTCAGTCTAGCTTTCCTGAAAAATAGCAAATAATCACCACTATTGGCGTCTGTAAATGTAGGATATTGTTTTTTGAATTGATCGGGCTCTGTAACAATAGCTACGACTGGTGTTTCATCAGGTAGTTTATACACCTTGTTAATGTCGTCTACTAGTCTTTGGTTTTTTTGTTCTGTGGTTAGGTTAATCTGAGTTTTCAAGTCTTGATTTTGATTATAAAAATAACCTGTAGCACCTACTAGAGCTAGTATTACTAGTACATTGATTACCTTTATTGCTATGTTTTTCGTACTATTACTATTTTTCATATATCCCTCTTTTTACTATTTTACTTCAATTCATAAGTTACGGACATAGATTGTGTATATTCGTTTTGCCCAGGCAACACGGGCAATGAAGCCGCACTAGCATTTTTCTCAACGGAAAGACTTACTGAATCTACTCCTCCATATCCATAAAAAATACTATCGCTTCCTTGCTTTATAGTTATAGCATCCCCTAACTTTGCATTAAACAATTTTGCTTGCGTTTCTGCCTTTGCAATAGCATCATTTGATGCCTCCTCCACAGCTTGAGCATCAAGCTCTTTCTGTTTCGCTTTGCTAAAAGTTGCTTGTGGGCTAATCTGCCCCTTTATATCCAATGTTAGTAAATAATCTTGTACTTTTTGTAACGTGTCTTTATTATCGACTACAATTTCTAGTCGAATATTAAGTGTGCCTTTTTCGTTTTCCCGATAATACCAACGATCGTATGAACTAGCATCAAGAGTTATGTTATTTTCTTCTACTCCAAGCTCTTTCAGTTTTTCTACCGTGCTGTTGGCTTTTTCCGTCAAGCTGGTTTTAATTGCTTCTTTGTCTAATCCAGTCTCCTGAAAGTATGGAAAGAAGCTAAATTCATCTGGCGTCGCTTTTATAGTAGAACTTCCGGTGACTTTTATGGTTCTTTTAGTTGAAGACGATGAGTTGTTATCCCATGGTGTAGACCATAGTAAAAGACCAAATATTGCTAGCAATAATGAAAACTGAAGGATTTTTAATAATTTCGTTGTGCTTACATTAACTGTCATATTTTACTCCAAGGATCTTAAGCTCTATTCTACACTAGTACGATTAAAACTATAATTGACAAAATAATTCGATAAATTGCGAAAGGCTTGAGGCCAAACCGGGAAATTGCATTAAGCAAAAACTTAATTGCAATCAACCCACTGATAAAAGCAGCTACAACACCTATAAATATCTGCCAATTTCCAGTTGAAAGGTTACCGGAATCTTTCAGAAGTATCCCAAAAGCAGAACCTGCAATTATTGGTACTGCCAAGAGAAATGAGAACCGTGCTGCTTGTACCCTACCAAGTCCCATGAACATCCCAGCGGTTATAGTAATTCCTGATCTTGAAACTCCAGGGATTAACGCCAGTGCTTGGGCAAACCCCACTGTCATTCCTTGTTTAGTTGTTGCGTTGCTATCCTTATCCGTAATTTTCAATGAGTCGACAACTAACATGATAACTCCAACTAAAGCCAGCATTAAAGCCACCACGGTTGTTGTTCGTAAATTATTATCAATGTAATCAGAGAATGCTAACCCTAATATTGCGGCTGGTATTGTTGCAAGTATCAGCAGTCTAGCCAGTCTGCCATCATTGTTTTTCTTTCCCAAATTGCTAGCCAAGTTTATTAGATCCTCTCTAAAATAAATTAACAAAGCTAAAAGTGTACCGATATGAAGCGCTACATCAAACCCAAGAGTATTACCAGTTGTACCAAATATCTTATGGGCAACCAATAAATGCCCTGAACTTGAAACCGGTATAAATTCAGTAATGCCTTGGACTAGCCCTAAAATTAACGCTTCAAATATACTCACCAATTCATTATACCGTTAAGGGTTACAAAACCAAGAACCAAATAGATAGCGAGGTTATTGTTAGAAATTGATTATCAGTGTCTCGTATAAACTGCTAGAATGTTTCAATGGCAACTCGTTCGAGAAAAGAAGAGAAAAATTACAAAAAATATAGAGAAACTGACTCGTTTAAAGGGGTATGCACATTTTGCAATATCTCCCCTGATGAGGATCAATTTGTTAAAGAAACAAAGTCCTTTCAGGTTATAAAAAATATCTTTAGCTACTCACAATGGGACGGTCAAGGCGTAGTAGATCACCTATTGATAGTCCCTAAAAAGCACACCGTCTCACTTGGGGATTTAACAGCGCCTGAGGCTGTTGAATTTATAGAATTAATCGGTTCGTATGAAAAGCTTGGCTATGATTTTTCAGCTCGAGCTCCAAAATCTAATCGTAAAACAGTACAGCATCAGCATACGCACCTTATTAAGCTTGATCGTAAAACTAAAAAATTCCTATTCTACCTTAAGAAACCATATATTAGATTTCTACGTTAGTTTCCTGAATTCTCATTCAAATTGCGACATCTAAGTAAGGCTTGA
>CAZKAL010000043.1:0-6252 GCA_964550995.1 uncultured Candidatus Saccharibacteria bacterium
TTTGTTGTGTTCATAATACGTATAGTGTATCAAAGTAGTATAATTATGTCAATTAGATATCCTATAGAATTCTTCCTTTATACTGTAAACCCATATGACACAAATCAACACCTTAAAAGGTCAGACCTCTATAAACCTATAAACTTAACTTGCGGAGTCCTTGGGCATTTACTGCAACAATAACGGTAGATAAGGACATTAGGGCTGCGCCAACTGCAGGTGATAGTACAAACCCACTATAGGCTAGTAGACCTCCTGCTAACGGCACGGCTACCAAGTTATACCCTGTCGCCCAGACTAGATTTTGTACCATTTTGATATATGTCTTTTTGGAAAGCTTCACTATTTTGCTAACACCACGTGGATCGCTACTTGCAAGAACGATACCAGCGGACTCAATAGCAACATCTGTGCCAGCGCCAATGGCAATACCTATATCGGCTTGAGTAAGCGCAGGAGCATCATTTACACCATCACCAACCATTGCAACTTTTGAGCCATCTTTTTGAAGGTTTTTTACTACACTTGATTTATCTCCGGGCAGAACTTCAGCGTAATACTCATCTAGGCCCAGCTCTTTTGATACCCACTTGGCAACACCGTCTGAATCCCCAGTCAACATTGCGACTCGTTTACCAGTTCTTTGCAGGTCCTTGACAGCCTGTTTTGACTCCTCGCGAATAACATCAGCAATCAAAATTGCACCTAAAATAGCTTTTTCTTGAAGTACATATATTATGCTTTGTCCATTGCCATGTGCCTCTTTACTGACAGATTCATATTCCCTACTAAGTCTTATTTTTTGCTGCTTAAGTAGCTGAGGGCCACCAATATAGTACGATTTACCGTCTACAGTTGCAGTCACTCCACGTCCCTCTAAAGCTCTAAACCCGGTTGCTTTTTGTGCTGACGTTTTTGTATCTTTAGCTTTTTGTACAATGGCTTGTGCTATAGGGTGCTCGGAATCTGCTTCTATCGCTGCAGCAATTGATAATAGGTTCTTTTCATCATCGGAAACAATATTTACTACACCCTGCTCGCCCTTGGTTAGAGTACCTGTTTTATCGAACAGTACTACATCAATATTACGCGCTGATTCAAGTGCAGCACGTTCGCGTATCAACAAGCCAGCATTAGCTGCTTTGCTTGTGGAAATAGCAGTGACGAGCGGTATAGCTAAACCGAGTGCGTGCGGACAAGCGATGATAAGCACCGCAACAACACGCTCCAAAATATAGCTTGCGCTTGCGTCTCCAAAAAACACCCATGCAACTGCAGCTATAAGTGCTGCTAGTAAAGCATAGTAGAAGAGATATTTTGCGGCTGTGTCGGCTAATAACTGTGTCCGTGACTTACTATTCTGAGCCTCCTGTACCATCTTCATAATGCCTGAAAGAGCAGTGTCGTCACCGAGTTTTGACACCTTGAGAGTTAGTGAACCGCTACCATTTATTGTTCCGCCGATAACTACTGCATCTTTTGACTTATCAACAGGTTTAGATTCGCCCGTCAACATTGATTCGTTCACTTTTGAATCGCCCTTTATAACAACTCCATCTGTAGGGATACTTGCGCCAGGTCGAACAAGAACATTATCTCCAACCTTAAGCTCGGAGACTGCCACCGTTTTCGTGCCACTTTTTGTAACCAGCTCTGCTTCATCAGGTAGTAATTTTGCCAGCTCTTTTAGCGCGCCCTGAGCGTTAGTGATACTAGCCATTTCAAGCCAGTGGCCGAGCAGCATTATCGTAATTAGTGAGGTCAGCTCCCACCAAAAGTCTCTGCCCCCGAGCAGGCCTATGGTAATCAGCGAACTATAAATAAATGCGACACTAATTGCTAATGAGATTAAGGTCATCATGCCAGGCTGGCGCATGGCCAGTTCGGCTCGAGCGCTCCTCAAAAAGACCAATCCACCATAATAGAAAATAAATACACCCACTACTGCTGAGGCAATCTCACTTCCACCAAATGAAATAGCATGGTAACCCAGTAGGTCTTGGATGGTCTCCGAGAAATACAAAATCGGCATAGTTAGGAAAAATGACAGCCAGAATTTTTGCTTGAACATGTTAGTACTATGTCCAACATGTTGATCATGATCCATGTGGGAATGGTCTTCTGATGACGCTGCTATATGTTTTTCTAAATCCATGTCGCAAATACTGCACAAGCCAGGTTTCGTATCACTAATCTCTGGGTGCATCGAGCAAACATACTTTGTGCGTGTCTTATATATACGATTCATAATTTAGCCTCTTACGTTACTTAACTCGTATAACTCCAACAATTCTTCAAGCAGTTTATTTTTATCTTTATCATTACCCTTGCGCATGCCTTCTTTGACATGAGTCTGTAAATGGTTTTCGAGGACTAGTTTATTGAGGGAACGCAAAGACTTTTGAATTGCCAAGCTTTGCGTAAGTATGTCGACACAATACTCTTCGTTTTCAATAGCTTTAACTAGGCCCTTAAACTGACCTTCAATTATTTTTGATCTATGCGTGGCACGCTTTTTAATATCTTGAATCATACATCTATGCTATACCCCCTGGGGGTATATGTAAAGTTACATTATTTTGCGGGGTCGAAGACTATTCCATCTTCTTGATGCTGGGTAGCCCAAGAAAACCACATCTCAAAATAAAACGTTATTTGATCATCATTTTGAGTTGATACAAACACTCCTTCGCCTGTCTTGCGGATGTTTACATCCTTTCCATTTACCTTTGTCTGATAGGAAGTGCCTTCTTTCAGTGAAGTATATGGAATAGCTACTGGTGTATTATCGAACTTAAACGCAACAAAGATGTCCTTTGAAGGATAACGAGTATCCTGAACGGATGGAGCAAAGTAAAAGCCATCACTTTCCTCATATCCAGAATACGGATTACGATCATAGTCTCTGCTATATCCTGTCTCTCGACTGAGTACTTGAGCGTTGCTGTATTTTCCACGAACTTCACCCATTGTTATTAGCTGGAAAGATACCAAGTTTAAATCCTTGTTATAGTATCTACCTGCTAGAGATTTACCAGTACTTTGTTGCCATAATGATTCTGACTCGCGGTCATACATAATCATATTGCTCTCAAGTAGTGATCCACTCACGCCGAATGTCGATTCCTTGCCGTCAGGAAGTCTTCGATCATATACAATCGCACTACCACAAAGTGGGCAAAATGTAATTGCTACAGGAGTATTATTTACCGTGTCATTGACGATTTCATGCCAGGTAAGAATACTGTATGGGTACACTTTCTTTGTATTTCCGTCCTCTAGCACGATAGCCAGGACATTATCTCTCTCAGGAGATTGATCGAGCGGAATAAACTTTGGCTCATCGATTGCTGGTATTCCGTCTTTGCCTGGTCCTCCACTAATCACGGCACTAATTTTAGGACTAACCTGCGTCCAATCAGTACTCGGAAACGTCTTTTGTAGGTAATCTGGTATGTTAACGCTACTTTTTGTATCTGTCATATTATCTTCTCCTCTGAATGAATCAGTAAATCTATTTTCAACACTTGAAAGACCCAAATAGCCATTATCTACTAGCCACGTCTCGGCTCGCTTCATCACACCTGTCGCCAACAATAATCCAGTAACTATTAGAATAATGGCCAGTACTTTTCTAAAAACTCCAGACGGATCGCTCGCGAACTGTAACTTTTTAGCTACATTTTGTCCGCCTACAGCTATTAGAAGCAGAACAAAGCTCAACCCCAGTACATAAAAGAGTAAGTAAACAAATCCTTGAAAAAAACTTACTGGCAAAATGGTGGCAAGGATTATTCCATAGGTTGGACTGCAACTTGTAAAAACCGGCCCAAGTGATAAGCCAAGCAAGAACTGCTTCTTAAGAGGGTGTTTTGTATGACTAGCTGAAGAACCTATCTTAGTACCAAGTGTCGTCAATTGTAGTTTGTTTGCAAGCTTTTCCCACAAAGTCGGAAACAGAAAGCTTAAACCTACAACCGTGACAATTACACCAGATATAACAAACCAAACATCATCAGGGATATCAATAAACGCAGTGGTGCCTTTAAGAAGAAGCGTAAAAACAAATACCGACACTAGTAGACTTGCAATAATGGCGTACGGTGCCTTTTTATCTTTCGTCTCGTTTGAACCTGCAATAACGACAGGTAATAGCGGTAACACGCACGGAGATAAAACTGTCAATACTCCTGCTAAGAAAGAAAGTATGGCCAGTTCCATTACAGTACCTGTCCTAGTAGTGATTTTAGATTAGGACTACCGTTCCACTGAGCAATCTCGTCTCCATTTTTATCTATCTGAACAAGGGTGTGTTGCAAAGTGACGCCATATTTTTTGCGAAGTGCAGTTTCTTTATCAAAATCGACTTTAACAATGCGTAAGTCTTCTGGGATTAGTGCAGAATGAGCACGTATATCGCTATCCAGCGCGTGACATGTAGGACACCAGCTGGCATGAAAAAACAGTACGCGCTTACCAGCTGTGATTGTACTAATCTCGTTGCTGTCCGCGGTAATATATCGATCAGACTGAGCTGGGAGTTCGCTAGAATTGGTTTGTTCTGTATCTACTTGGTTTGTCTGGATAGAAGAGAGTTCTGAATTACTATCAGAACTAGTAGTTATAAAAATGCCCCCTATAAGCAACAGCACTCCAACCGCTATAATTGCTAAAAATCCTTTATTCATCATCAACCTCCTTTTTTTAAGCAAACTCTACAAACTCAACGTCGCGTCGACTTTAGTTCTATCTACGTTTTTTTAACATGGCTACTAAATCTCGTACCAAATCATCATTATCATTTAAAACATAACAAACTTTTTGACCCATACGTTCTTTGCCCACCAGACCAACAAGCTCAAGTTGGTGGAAGTGTTGCGATATTGCTGACAGGGTTACGTCTAATTGCTCAGCAATATCCGTCACACACATTCCATCCTTAACCATTAACATGTTAAACATTTTGTACCGTGTAGGGTCTCCAAGTAAATGCATAGCTTTAATAAGTTGTGTCTCTTTCGGACTAATCTTGGCTGATGGTCTTTTTTTGAATATCCGCATATATAGTATTTTAGCAAGTACTTAAATACATTACAATATTCTAGCTACTGGTTTTATTCTCATGCTATAATCGTTTTGTTACTATTAAACAATTTAGCAACTACTAAACTATAGTAAGATACACCTAATATGAACAAATCAAATTCAAAGTTACTATTTATATACAACGCAGACAGCGGGATTGCGAACGCCTTAATAGATCAAGGGAAAAAGTATCTCACTCCAAGTGAATATGCATGCCAATTATGTATGGTTTCATATGGACCACTTGGAATGCGAAAAGATTGGAAGAAATTTGTTAAGCGACTACCCTATGAAATTGTATTTCTACATAAAGACGAGCTTCGTGACTCCTACCCAACGATCAAGACTTCACTTCCCGCAATGGTGCGATTAAGTAACGATAAAACTGAAATATTACTAAATAAAGATGATTTTGATACTATTGACAGTCTCGACGATTTAAAACAAGCTGTCTTGAAGACATTGAAAAAGTAGCTATACCATTAACTATGAAGGATACAAATAAACAGTTTAGTGGTTTAACGGCATTATTTATTAACTGCTCCATCAAAAAAACAAACAACTATCACATACTCAAACATTAATAGATAAAGCAGCTGGCATTATGGAATCAGAGAGTGTCAAAGTCGAGCATGTATATGCTCTGGACTATCCAATTGCATTCGGCATGATAAAAGACGGCAAAGAAGATGGTCAAGAAGATGAATGGCCGATAATTCAACAGAAAATCCAAGAAGCCGACATCTTAGTTATTGGAACGCCAATATGGCTCGGCGTAAAATCGAGCGTGGCTACACTGGTCATAGAACGCATGTACGCGTATAGCGGGGAACGTAATGATAAAGGCCAATATCTATACTACGGGAAAACTGCTGGATGTGTTATTACAGGAAATGAAGATGGTGTTAAGCACTGTGCTATGGATATATTGTATGCCATGCAACATGTTGGTTACACTGTTCCGCCTCAAGCAGACTGTGGTTGGATAGGCGAAGCAGGCCCTGGTCCTAGCTATGGAGATACGGAGTGGGACGGAGAAAAAATTAACCCACCAGTTGGATTTGATAATGACTTCACAAATCGAAATACTACCTTTATGGCTTGGAATTTAATGCACATGGCTCAGATATTGAAAGATAATAATGGTATTCCTGCAAAAGGTAATAC
>CAZKAL010000044.1:0-3248 GCA_964550995.1 uncultured Candidatus Saccharibacteria bacterium
TGCCGCTCCCATTAGTACCAGACAACCCTATTATTACCATTTTTGGCCTGCCTTACTTTAAATAATCCACTAAATTTTTACTATCTTTGTGCTTTTTAAGTTTTGCCAGTGCTTTAGCTTCAATCTGCCTAATTCGCTCACGCGTAACACTAAACTCTTGTCCAACTTCTTCCAGTGTGTGGTTTTTACCATCCTCTAGCCCAAAACGTAAACGTAGAATTTTTTGCTCACGCTCACTAAGGCTACTTAACAAACCCTTTACCTGTTCTTTTAATAGCTGCCCGGTAGCTGATTCTTCTGGTGTTACAGTATCCTCGTCTTCTATAAAATCACCGAGTACACTGTCTTCTTCATCATCGCGTACACTTGCATCGAGTGAACTAATGTCTTGCTTGATTTTCATGATATGCTCAACTTTCTCGACATCTAATTCCATTTCCTCAGCAATCTCTTCATTAGATGGTTCACGATTCAAGTCTTGTGTTAAACGACGTTGTGTGCGAAGTAACTTATTGATTGTTTCAACCATGTGCACAGGTATACGAATAGTTCTGGCTTGATCTGCAATTGCACGTGTAATTGCCTGACGGATCCACCACGTTGCATATGTCGAAAATTTAAACCCTTTGTCTGGATCAAATTTTTCAACTGCACGTAGTAAGCCAGTATTACCCTCTTGAATTAGATCCAAGAGATCTAACCCGCGACCAACATAACGTTTTGCGATCGAAACGACAAGTCGCATGTTTGCTTCTGCCATATGATCCTTTGCTCTAAGGTCACCTGCTACAACTCGTTTTGCCAACGCTAGTTCTTCTTCCGCATTTAGTAGTGGAATTTTTCCAATCTCTCTAAGGTATAAACGTACTGAATCATTAGCTACGTCATTTAGATACTTTGAGTCTTCTTTCTTTTTTGCAGGTTTTACTTCTTCCCAATCACCAACTGGTTCTGCAACATCCCCTGTCACTTCAACATTACTATCGGCCAAATCTGTATACAACTTATCCAATATGTCTAGGTTTTCAGGTACCTCAGGAATTTTATTTAGGATGTCTTTTTGGTCAACTTTACCTTCTTTTATACTCTTTTTAAGAAGTTCACGTACCACTTTATCTAGATCATGTGGAGGTAATTCTTTAGCCGGTTTTTTCGGTGTAGCATTTGGTGTATTTTTCTTTGATGAGTTTTTTGTTTTTTTAGGTGAACTATCCCTTTCAGTTTTAACTACGTTTTTCACTTTATCTTTCTTAGTTATCTTTTTTGGAGAGATTTTTGAGGGTTTTACTTTTGGCTTCTGATTTTTTGTCTGAGTTTTTGAATCCATATTTTTCTTTACATTTTTCTTAACTGTAGCTTTTTTTTCTGGTTTCTTAGATTCAATATTTTTCTTGGTAAATCTTGCTACCAATTTTCTACCAATTTTTAATTTACTTGATTTATTTACAGGTTTCTTCGCCATTTAATCTGCCTTTCAGTTGGAAAATTGTGTGACCAAATCATCGAGTTGTTTGACCGCTAATAATAATGTTTTTTGCTTATTCTCATCTGCTGTTGCCAATTCTTCGGCAAGCACGCGTTTCTTGGTTTTTACGTATGTATGTACCAGTCTGGAAAGTAACTGCTTCGTTTGATAGGCAAGTTCACTCTCTTCAGTATGCTGATAATATTCCTCATATAGAAGTGTCAGTATTTTAACATATTCTGACTCCGTTGGCGATACTCCGGGATGTTCTGTTATATATTGCGCTGTTTCTTGAGCTTGCGGTGAAAAAACATCCACAGGTAAACTACTTAGCTGAGAACCTATAGATTTATGACGCATACATATTGCTAGTAAATGTTGCTCACGAACTCTCTGCTCTTGGTCAATTTTTGACTCATCATTAGAAGTCTTTACTCTTTTCAACCTTCTATTATTAGTTTTATCTTCTACTAATTTTTCTTGGATTGTTTCAATACTTGTTTTAGTTTTATCTGCGATAACATGTACGTAATGTTCCTGCTCAACCTTGTCTTTAAGTTGGCGTATAATCTTTATAATTTTTGTAGTGAACTGTCTTTTGCCTTGTGCCGAAGCCATATCAACTGATGATGCTATACGCTTAACTAACCAATCAATCATGTATACGTTTGAGTCCACGACATTTTCCCAAAGCTTTGGGTCCTGCTTAATTAAGTCATCCGGATCTTTGCCGTTGGGCAAACTAACTATGCTTAGATCCACTCCCAACTCTTGAGCTATTGGAATTATCCGTTCAGCTGCAGTCTGTCCTGCTCTATCTGCATCGAAAGCTAAACGCACATCACCAGTAAATCGTTGTATTGATTTTAAATGATATGCTGTAAGCGCCGTACCTGCAGATGCTACAACTTGTTTAATTCCAGCCTGATGAGACGCCACAACGTCGAGGTTTCCTTCAACAATCACTGCAAAACCAGATTTTCTTATTGCCTCTTTTGCTTGAGACAATCCAAAAACTTGTCTTCCTTTATCGTAAAGTATCGTTGCCGGTGTGTTTATATATTTTGGCGAATTTCTATCATCTTTTAGTTGGCGTGCTGTAAAGCCGACTGGTCGACCTTGAGGATCAAGTAAGGGAATCATGACTCTATCGCGAAACATATCATATGCAGAATCTCCCCGAGTTGAAATAAGACCTGCTTTTTGTAACTCGTCGTTTGTAAATCCCTTATTCCCTAAATATTCAAGTAAGTCTTTCCCACTACTGGGAGAATATCCAAATCTAAAATCAATCAACGTTTGTTTTTCGTATCCCCGTTTTTCACGTAGATACTTTAGTGGCTCGGTGTGCTTAGTAAGTTGAACTTGGTAGAATTTTACAGCCTGCTCTACAGCATCAAACAAACGATCTTTCAGTTTTTTGTTAGAACCATTTTTATTATTTTTTGTTGAAAACTCCTCTATTTCAACCCCTGCTTTGCGTGCTAAAAGGTCTAACGCTCCTTTGAAGTCTAGCCCTTCCACCTCCATAACAAAGCTAAATACATCACCCCCTTTTCCAGAACTAAAGTCATGCCATATTTGCTTTTCTGGGCTGACTATAAAGCTAGCTGTTTTTTCATTTGTAAACGGGCTTAAACCTTTAAAATTCCGACCAGCACGTTTAAGTTGGACATACTCTGAAATAACGTCTTCAATATTTAGTCTGGCTTTTATCTCCGCTACAGCATCCATCACATACTAGTATCTCTTATTTAACGGCTAGAAGCCAGCTTAAGTAGTA
>CAZKAL010000044.1:3348-6153 GCA_964550995.1 uncultured Candidatus Saccharibacteria bacterium
ATCCATCACATACTAGTATCTCTTATTTAACGGCTAGAAGCCAGCTTAAGTAGTATGTACTTATATATTGCTTAAGCTTTAAGCTGGTAACTGTGAACTCAAAACTGTAAACTATAGGTATGCAGCCGAACAATCAAAATCCATATGATTTCATACTTGATCCCACTCAGAATCAACGCAGTGGAGGACCAAACTTTGGAAGCAAAAAGCGCCAAAAAATTATTGGTATTATTTTTGTTCTTACAAGTATCTTAGTCCTAATCGTAGTCGTTTCTTCTATCTTATCTGGTGGTGGAAGTAAAAATGATGGCCTTGTAAGTCTCCAGGCATACCAAACAGAAATTAATCGTGTCATCACACTGGGACAAAAGAACGTAGCAGATCCTGCAATTAAACAAGAGCTTGGGACATTGAAGGCTGTCATTACTTCTGACCAAAAACAATTATCAAATTTACTGTCTGCCCGTGGGGTTGTATCGACAAAACTTCAACTGAATTCAAAAAAAGACCCCACAATAGATACAGCTCTATCTGATGCACTAAAAACCGGAGACCACGATGAAATACTACAGCAAAAGCTTAAATCTCTAGTTGGAAACTACTATGATTCCCTAACTACTGCCCAGCAACAAACTAGTTCATCAAAAGAAAAAATTATCGTAAATACTGCGACTTCAAACATTGAAATTGTATACAAAGCTGAGTAAATACGTCTCTCTACTTAAAGATTAGATGCAGACTGACTACCCATCACAAGATTATAACTATGTAATATCAAGTCATGAATCTCCTCCTCTGATAGTTGCCCAGTCAGTAATATTGTAATCCAGTGTTTTTTATTTAGGTGGTAACCTTCCATGACAGATTCGTATTTTTCTCTAAGACGAACTGCCAAATCTGGAGCACATTTCAGGCTTAGTCTTAGCGGTTCCTGTTTTTCAGGTATTAAAGCAAACATTTTCTCATCTCCATTATTAAGCTCCACCTTGTAAACAGCAACTTCCTCTCCAAATGGATAATCTAATCTAGTGTTAGGCATTCCGAGAATATAATCTTCTACATTTTTACGACTTAGTGAACTACCCGTCATTATTGTGTTTGAACCACTCTAAATAAAATTGCAGTTCTGCAATACTAGCTTGTATGTCCTCGAACGCACGATGGACCTCAGGTTTCTTAAATGCTACTCCGTGCATGGTCTGCATAACCATTTTCCATGAAGTCACATCAAGCATCCTGTAATGTAACCGTAAATCAAGCTCAGGCATCCACCGCTTAATAAACGCTCTATCACTATGGATAGAATTTCCAGCTAGCACTGCTGGCTCTTTACCAAAATGATGATCAATAACAGCGATCAATTCTTTTTCTACTACTTCTAGGGGTTTTGCAGTCTGAAGATTTTTAATAAAATCATCTCTATTTTCTGGGTAGCCCTTCCACCATGGATTTTCTCGCATTCTATTTAAGACAACTTCACGGTCACTTTTTATGCGTGCTTCATAAGAATCGATTGTTTCTAGATCAGTGCCAGTAATTTCAGCTGCTACTTCTAATATTACATCTTTTTCTGGTACTAGACCTGTCATTTCTAGGTCTACCCATAAGAACTTCGTTGGGGGAATATTTTTATCTATCATATAATTCTTATTATACCGATCTTACCTATTTTTCCACCAATGTATTATCTCTTTAGCGTTATCTTCAGTGGTTTCGATAACCAAGCGTTTGTATCGCGATTTATTTGTTGTTATAACAAGAACACTGTGGAGTATTGGTCTCAGCAGACCTCGTGGTTTTTTTGCAAAAACGAAATCCCAGCCATCTTCTGTCCAATACGAGCCCGCCATTACCCAACGAGGCAAGTAGCTACCTGGCATTCGTATTAGTAAATTGCTCCACTGTGAAAAAGCTTCATGCCACTCCATACCCGTTATATCAGTTTTTTCAACTCTAATCTTGGCACGTAGCGCCAAAACCTGTTCTGAACCCTCTAGTATGAAGGCTAGTGTAGAAGTAGTGAGTGTATAGTACATTCTAAAGTCATCCCCTCTATACATTATATATTATGAAGTATGATGGGTGCTTACGCCAAAGATTATTACTAAAGTTATTTTTTAAATCTTATCAAAGTCTAATGACAAAGAGTTGATACAGAAACGCATTCCAGTAGGTTGACCATGGCCATCATTAAAAACATGGCCAAGATGAACTCCGCATTTTGCACAAGTTACTTCAACACGCCTCATCCCATTAGATCTATCCTCGACAAGTTTTACAGACTTTTTATTCTTAACATCATAAAAACTAGGCCATCCACTACCTGAATCAAATTTTGTTTCCGAACCAAAAACTACACTACCACAGTTGGCGCATTTATAGTTTCCCTTTTCTTTGTTGTTTAGTAATGCACCCGAAAACGGTGGCTCAGTGTCTTTTTCAAACAAAACCTTTTTCTGCTCATCAGATAGACTGTCATTAACTTGTTGCATACAAATATATAATTTACTTCTTATCTAGTTTATCAAGACCTGTTTTCTTCACAACTGCATATATTACAAATGCTGTGGCTAAAAGCGTAATAATAGCACTAGCAATAGCTCCCCAGCCGAACACTAATTCTACTCCACCTCTTCTCAAGCCAGTTTCCCATACCAGATGACTTAAATCAGTACCCCCTAAAATGTAACCAACTATTGGGTTAATTAGATTATCAACTAAAGAGGCTACAGCTGCTCCAGCCTGAACACCTATTGCCAAGCCGACTGCCAAGCCGACAACTCCTTGCTCTCCTACAAAATTTAA
>CAZKAL010000045.1:0-1718 GCA_964550995.1 uncultured Candidatus Saccharibacteria bacterium
CATCTGCCATTGGATCACTGCCATAGGAAATAACTTTTAGTCTGTCATTATCGTTACCTATGAGGGTTCCGTCTGTATTTCCTCTAAGCCTAACCCATCCCTGAATTACTCTAAAAATTCCGCCAAACATCATACTTCGCTCACTTCTGTTTTAGTTAAATCATTCGCTACATAAGTGTGATTTATTGTGATTGTTTTCAATACTGTAGTTCCGTCGCTAGTATCATATATTTTCCATACTTCCTGCGTTAAATTATTACTTGTGTATGTAAAGTCTCCTCTCATTATCCTATTTATAGTAGTCTGCGTAAAGCCGTTAAAAACTTCGAAAGCAGTCAAGTTATTAGAGGTATAAGTAGGTTTATGAGAGAAGCTTGGCACAGCGCATCTAAGTACCCCGCCAAGCTTCTCCATTACATGCGTAGTTAGTCCTTCAAACGCAATTCCTTTGAGTTCGGCATAATCAGAGGAGGGAGAGGCCTCCTCTTGATAGGCAAGTTCTGTTCCGTCCCTCTCCGCTACTAATACTTTTACCTTACTCATTTAAAGTCCTATGCGTTCTTTTTAACAAATCTCATCTCTACTGATAAATCAGTAGCGTTTTTAGCTACACCACATTGCCAAACAAAAGCACCGGATGTTGCTGAGATTGAAGCTGTTAAATTAGTTCCATCCCAATAGTACGGGGTTCCTGCGGAGGCACCTGTGAGAACCCCTGTTAGTACTGTATCGTTAGCCAAACACTTAACGGTTGCCGCCGCCGACTCAGTTGTTAAAGCAATTCCAATTCCCCTATGAGAAGCAGTTAGTGTACTGTAAGGAAGAACAGTGTCGTTAGCTGAGATGTAAAGTAGATCACCCTTAGTAACTCCACCAGCCCCTACGGTGTAATCAACTCCTCCAAGAGAGATTGAGTTATAAAGCTCTAAAAGTGCCGCTTCAACATTGGTCGCTGCAAAGTTTCCAGCACTGTCTTCGATTCCTACAATACTCGCACCTTCCCCGTTCACAACAGAGTTAATGTCTTGAGCTGCAATAGCTTTAGCATCGTTAAAGGTTGTAGAGAAATCAATTGCCAGGTTATCTGCACCATCGTCAATAAGACCAGCACCCGCAAAATCGTTTGGCTCAACACCAATTGAATTACCTGTAAGTTTTAAACCACCAGAGGCTAAAAGATCCGCTCTAAAATCAGCACCTACAAGTTGAACACCTAGAGAAGCAGTTTTAGTTGTAATGTCTAGCTTTACAAAAGCAATCGCAGTTGTTCCGACTACTATTGGGTCAGCAGTAGATACTTTCCACATTGATCCTGAGTTAGCAGTACCAGTTTCAACAGCAACAGTTAGCTGAGAAGTTACTTCGGCATCGGCATCGGCATCAACAGCTCTTGTCCATGCACCAGCTCCAGTAACGTAAATACCATTTTCGCTACCTGTAGTTTGGTCTTTAACTAGGATTCTTGATCCCGAAGTTAAAATACCGTCAATTATCTGCTCTCCAGATAGTGTTAAGTTAGCAGTTGAAGCTAGTTCAACACTTTCTTTCCAATCTATCCCACCAACAACAGCGTTTAACTGTCCTAGGTTTACAGCATCGTTACTGCCTGTACCGTCTGCTAGGCCAGTAATTTTATTAGAGCCCATTGCTTGAGGGCCTGTAAAGGCTCTAGTACCATCTACTAAGATGTACTGAGTATGATCATCGTCTGCTAAACC
>CAZKAL010000045.1:1818-6014 GCA_964550995.1 uncultured Candidatus Saccharibacteria bacterium
TTATCAACAGCGGTTTTTATTTTTTGATTTAGTTCTTCAATTTCTTTTTGTTTTAGCGTGTAGTTTGCTGAATGGAGTGTGAGTTCTTTTTTAGCTTTTTCTAGTTCTAGTTGATGGTATTTTACCATTAATGCACCATAATTACTATCGGCATGGCCGGACTCAATTTGTTGCATCTCTACCCAGGCTAGAAATTTCCCATCTTGTTCTTTGGGTTCTGCATTCTTGTCGGCTTTTTTGACCTTTACTTTAGTGTTTTCCTTATCCATTATGCCCTCACTATTCCTTCCCCAACCAGCACTAAAAGCGCAGTCGCAGAAAATGGTTGTCCAATTTTTAGTATAACACTTCCACTAGCAGTTGGTGGTGTTGTTACCATTGTTCCTGCTACTGCGTCGCTTAAAAAATATTTTTTAGTCACATCTAACCCCGCAAATATTGCCCCCTCTGTTACCCCTAGTACTCGTATATTACAAAGCACTGAAGTTGACTTTGACTCTACAACACCTATTACATTAGCATTAGCAGTAGAGTCGGCTAGAGCATTTATTGCCGTTCCTCCTGAGTTCATTCGAACAGCATTCCCCACGGCCACAGAAGCATCACAGGTAACATTTTGTAAAACAACATTCGCACCACCGATAGTACTTGAGTCTATTAAAACTGTTTTACCTGCTACGACCGTTTTTATTAGTGCCATTATGCAATTTCCTCCGGTGGGGATATGTCTATGTAAATAGAGCCGGAACCTAGTGACTGTCCAGCAGTTACAATAAACTCACCTGAAGCGGAGGGAGCGGTTTCTCCTAAAAAACCTGTTGCTTGTAAAAATAAAGGTTCATTCAACGTGAATGAAAAACTCGCATCGTCCACGATACCAAAAGTTAGTATTGCAATTGTAGCTCCAACAGAACCACTCTCTAAAGCCATGCCTATTATTTTTGCATTAGTGTAAGAACTTATATCACCTAAAGCTACTTCCGTTGAAGAGATCAGGCGTACCATTTGGAATTTAGTTATCGGTTCTGAAGCTACTTTTTTAAAAGCAAGCTTTGCAGCTTCGTCATTTACTGTAGTAGAAATATCTTGGAAGAGCGGACTTGTAGGCGAGTTGAAATACTCTTTTATACGCTTAAAATTTTCCTGTGTGTATGCGTCCTGTATCTCTTTTATCAGTAAGTGAATCACGCATTGCTCCCTACCGATGTTGTTGCAAAATCAGTTTGCGTTTCACCTAATAGTGAATAGCGATATGTGTAACCAATTAGATGAAAAATCTCCCCTTTTGGATAACCTTTAATAACCCATTTTTGGGCTCCACTCGGAGCTGCGTTTTGTGGATCAAGAAAAGTTAAGGTATCTGTACCTTGTGAAAGGATGTCATAGGCTTTTGTATATGCGTCATTTGCAAAATAAATCTTATATTCCAGCATGTCTGACGGCCAATCAAAGGTTACGGTATCGGTCAGCGTGGCTGTCTTTAGAGAGGTATCTATCGTCGCTGTAGAGAGCGCGTCTGAATTATATATGATTGTGTAAGCATTGGTTAATTTAATCTGCTTAAACGAGCATCTAAGGCTTTGACTTTTAAATCTCCGCATCTCCTCTATCAGTCTGGTCGAATTCCATTCAATAGAGGCTTCCCCCCATGCCACCATCTCGTCGCCCCACGTTAAATTACCGCGGAACCTGATGGGGGATAGGAGGTCTTCTTTGGCACTTGTGTCATTTAGGGAAATAATTTGGAGTGATAAATTTGAATCGTTTTTACAGTCCACAACAATATTAGGAATGAATTTTCTATTCTTTGTGTTTCCGAAACTAGAAGCACAAGATTTGTAATCCCAAACAATTGTAGATGTACCCCAAAGAGAATTTGCAATAGTTGTGTCGATTAAAGGATCTGTTTTATAAGTAGGGTCGTGTTTGAAAATATATCCCCGAGTATCCCCACGAATCATCTGGTTGTTGAAAAAATGTATTGCTGTTGGTGCAAAATAAGTACCGCTTATTGTTGTAAAACAAGAATCGGGTTTAATTCCAAACCGAAGGTCAAGGACAAAACACTTATCTACATCTGAGCTACCACCACTATCAGTCTGAATTGTCCAATAGACTCGCTTATTCAAGCGGTCAAATCTACCGTGAATCCTAGATTTTTGTGTTGTCGTATTAACTAAAGTTGCATAGGTGGTATTAAACTCTTCAGAGATTTTAAAACATTTAAAACCATCGGTGTAATAGAACCCGTCGATTCCGGCAAATAATACACCATCTGGAATTTGCACCATGCTGTTATGAGATATACAACCAGTGGTTTCTGAGATTTGTTGGTAAGTGATTGCTCCTTGACCCAACTCATCGAAAACACCATCAAGTCTGTAAATGGAGTTCGCACATCCAACAACAACCCGATCCAAAAATGAACTTATTCCAGACACAGTATCTTCTAAGTCAATGAATAAGGTTTCCGGGCAGGAGTCGGGGTCGTCTTGAATACTTTGTCTAATTCTATTTGATATTAACTCTCCACTAGCGGTCTTAATATTACCATACCAACAAATACCATTAGCAACGTGAAGGTACTTAGATAAGGGTGGTGGGTCATTCGAGAGAACCCCACCCTCAGTATAGATAAGTTGCTTGGTAATAAGAGCAGTATCATCAAGAGTGTCAGTGTAGATTGTTGTTCCATTTGTGATCTCCCCTACAAGGTAATAAACAGTCCCGTTATTGGCCGTTCTGTATATTTGTACCTTAGCTACAGTTGTATCATAATTATCAGTTACTCCGTTTGCAATCACAGGAATTGCAGAAATATCAATTTGATTTACATCGGGAGCGTTTACACTAGTTACACTAGCTAAAGTTACTGCCCCAAAATCATTAAAGCTAACAGTTCCTACCTGATAGGCGTAGGAGTAGAAAAAAGCGTAGTTATAGCTATTAGATCCAGCGGTTCCCGCAAGACTAGGAGTAGAAGCAAGCTTTGGAAGTCCTGCGTTTCTTACTCTTCTAGTACCACCATTGTCTGTATATATCTTCATAGGTGGTGTAAATTGGTCGTTTGTTACTAGGACTTGGTTTGTCCACCTACTCCAAGATGGTTGTGCTGTTGTATCTGCTGTTGTGAAGACATCGTTTCCCGAAGGGCCTGCAAGTGTGTTCCACCCAGCATCTATCCAATAAACTTTTTTAGCTGAGTGGATTAGAAGTGTATTGTCATGTTCAAATAAAGACCCAATCCTTTGGGCCCCGGCTGGTATTTGTGCATAGGTTTCGTCGAATATAATGGAGCCTTCTCTAACGTGGGCTTTTTTGTTAGAGGTAACGAGTATATTGTCGCCAACTTCATATTTGTTAAAAGCATTATCGATAAAATTATCAGTGATGCCTCCTGAAAAATCTATTACTGGTAAACTACCTGTTTGCATATTCTACCCATATATTGCAGTCAACGAGACAGTATTGTCATTGATGTAAACGTCATAAGAGTTAGCACTAACTTTTTCTACCGTAAGGTGGTATTGATGGCCTGTTGTGGTGTTTTTAAATTGTATTAAGGAATCGTCATAGGTTATCGCACCAGGCATTGCTACCGTTTGCTTATACTCTCCATTACCTTGAGCTACCCAACTTCCAGAGGCGATTGCCTGGGTTGAGTGTGATATGTTAGCGGAACTTATTTTTGGAGAATTTGAGCCGTCGTGGTCGTGAGCATCGTTAGTTACGATGTTCGCCGCAAGAGCATCCCAAAATACGGAGCCCCTATCTCCATTTTCCGGTTTTTGTCTTCCGTAAGTTAGAGTTATCATTCCATACCCTCCAAAGGCAAAATTGCCTTTTCCAAATACTCCTTAATTTCCCCACTTTCAGGACAAGAGCATCTGTTTAAAATCTTTGCTAGTTCTTTTATTTTTGTTGCGGACAAACAACCGAAGGAATTGAACGCGGGCTCTTTACATGAAACGGCAATGCTGTTCTCGTTTATAATTTGTTCCTTATTATAATCTCCCACATAGTAGTCTGTGTCGAACTCAATTCCTGTGCTTCCACAACCAATTAGTCCAATGCTAGAGATTATTAAGATCACGAGCAGCTTTTGCCCGATCCTCTTCTTTAACAGCATTATCCACCCCTTTATCAATCTTCTTATTCTTTCTTTTTTGATTCCATTTTCTTCCGGCTTTTTTAAC
>CAZKAL010000046.1:0-3161 GCA_964550995.1 uncultured Candidatus Saccharibacteria bacterium
CGTTCCATAAAAAGTTTATTAAACTGCGTCAGTTCAAGCTTCTGTGCAGGATTAATTTGTTCAAGTTTCTGAGAAAAATCAATAATTTCCTGGGCTCTTTCTGCCGCCTGATCAGCTTGCTCTAATCGGCCAGATGTAAGAGCCGAATCATATCGTGCTACCTCTGCATATATTGACCCCATAACAGTGAATATGTCAGCATCACCTAGACTTTGTGTGTGATAATTACTCATAAACAACCTTGTCAATTATTGCTTTAATTTTACCTTTTATTTCGTCAGACTGCACTGTCATACTGGTATTTTGACTTGGCTTTAGGTTTATCATTATGCGTACCTCGTACTACTAACTTCACACTTCATCAAGAGAACTGCCTTAGGAATTTAAGATTAGCGGATTCAAAATGGCGGATATCCTCAATACCATTTTTCATCATTACCATACGCTCAATACCGTTACCCCATGCAAAACCGGTGTAAACTTCAGGATCAATGCCTGCGTCTCGCAAGACATTTGGATGAATCATCCCACAGCCAAGTAGTTCCAGCCATTTTTGCTCTTCCGAATCATTCTTTTTCAATACATCGGGCCTTTCTATTGCAAACTCAAAGCTAGGCTCAGTAAACGGAAAGTAAAATGGCTGAAGTTTTGTCTTTAATTCTTGCCCAAAATATTCATTCATAAACGCCGACAATGTTGCTATAAGATTACCCACGGTCACTCCCTTGCCTACATAGATACCTTCTACTTGGTAAAAAGTATGTTCGTGTGTAGCATCAAGATCCTCATTTCTAAATACCCTGTCTGGCACAACAACTGCAATCGGCTCACCCTTCTCTAAGTTTTCTTTGTACTTCAGTAAATATCGATTTTGCATTGTACTTGTGTGGGCTGGAGCAATTAACCCCTCGTCAGTCATAAAAGTATCATAATCATCCCTAGCTGGGTGATCTTCAGGAAAGTTTAGACTGCTAAACATATGAAAATCGTCATCTATCTCCCGCGACTGTTCAACAACAAATCCCATCCGCTGGTAGATCTTGCATATCTCTGTTATCTCTGTCATGAGCGGGTGAATACTGCCCTGGGAAGAACGAAAAAAATCAGGTCGTTTGTCCTCGGGAGTATTTACGTCCCATGGTGCTGAAATATCAATAGGCAAGACAGCGCTTGCTTCAACTTCAACATCGTCCAGCCAGCCCTGAATTTCAATTTTAAGTGCATTTACAGCTTTACCATAGTCACTACGTTTCTCTGGTTCTATTTCACGTATACCGTCAAATAACCCTTTTAACTCGGGAGAACGTAAAATTGCTCGTTTATCTTCGAGCTCATCAAATATCTTCTTAAGCGATGCCCTCGCTTCATCTATTTTCTTCATCTGTATATTATTGTATCTTGGAAGCCCATTAAATCCAATAGACTCTACGATTATCATGTATAGCCTATCTAAACTCGTGAATTATTTGGTCACGTGACCAAATAATTCACGAGTTTGAGTTGGAACCATTTTTGAACTCAATAATCATTGCCTAACTGATAATATCACGCCAGTTTTTTACAAATCCCAGTGCTACTGAATATGGCAATACATCATTTTTGCTCATCTTTTTCATCTTTTCTGTCCTATAATTTAACTTGTCTAATTCTGCGAGCTGGACATACTGTCTGAAACCTACAACCTGTAACCAAAAACGACCTAATTTTGGTGTTATAGCCCATTCACGCCCAGTTATACGTCCCCTGACTATATTAATAATTGAAGACACCAAAATCATTGGAACTAAAGCTATTACTGATACGATTAATGAGAATATAAATAAAAACTCAACGTCTGCAAAAGTACTCGAACCATTTTTTATTATGCTGATAATAATTGCGACCATAAAAGGCAACCATATTAAAGATACCACGAGAAAAACCGCAAGTTTTAATGTACGATATGTAATCTGCCGTATGTAACTATCTCTGATAAATCCAAGGTGAGTTAAATCTTTTTTTATAGACTGCTCCATAGAAGCAGTATTTGAGATGCCCCTACCTGTACCTTTATTTGCACCAAAAAATATTGCTCCATTTACCAAATCATTTCCAGATATACCACCTTCAACATCAGCTGACTGAACAATCATATTCTCGTATGTTTTTAGATTGTTATCAACACGCGGTCCTGCAAAAAAATGTTTGCTATTTCCGGTCTTTTTTGCGGTCAATAAGCCTCTATGCGTCAGGTTAATGATAGTTGCGCCTATCGCACGTGGTTGCAGTCTATTGTTAAACAAAAAACTGATTTCAGCAGGAGAAAACCCAAGAGGAGGTACATATTCGGCGGTAATTGGGTTATTTTTCAATCGACGACGAACGTAATACCAGCGTTTAAATACTACTGGCAATACAACCCCAAATAGGGACAATAGAAATATCACCATACAAGGTACTATTCCAATCTCAAACCCCCGTTGCTTAATGACAACGGTAGCCACCAC
The DNA here is from genome assembly GCA_964550995.1 of uncultured Candidatus Saccharibacteria bacterium. Taxonomy (GTDB): domain Bacteria; phylum Patescibacteriota; class Saccharimonadia; order Saccharimonadales; family SZUA-47; genus CAZKAL01. The sequence goes on from CAZKAL010000046.1 coordinate 2,487, forward strand.
AGTTAACATAACCTCATTGTAGCATAATTTTTTTCAAGCTAAACGCCGTTTGGAAAGAGCGACATATCCACTACTCCACCCTCACGGATAGACTTTAGTGCTATAGCATATTCAACCAATACTTTTAATGCGTAATCGGCTCTTTTCTTAACCGAAAAATCTGGAGCACTTTCATCCATGTCTTGGTCATTCAACATATCATTTACTCCACCTACAATCAGATTTTCGGGGGATATAACGTAGTGTGTATTTTTGTGACCCATTAGTCTCATTTGTGCCAATGGATAAGTACCTCCCCGTCCACTACTAACGCCAACTAGCATCACAGGCTTGTGTGCCATATTGCCACCAGCATAATGCATCATATTAACCAGATCAACACTCATCATGCCGTTCCATTCAGGGCTTACGAATACATAACCATCAGCATTGGCCAGCTTTTCAACTAGTTCAGCTTCGCTACTTGACTTTGTTTCGCCGGCGTCATAGATAGGCAGTTTAAATTCATGTAGATCTAGCAAAGGCGCCACTTTACCTTGGCCCTCAAGTCTTAATTTCAAATAGTTTGCGACTTTTAGACTCTGTGATTTACCGCGCATGCTCGCGCTTATAATTAAGATATTCATGAAATCAAGTATACTATAGCCATGGCACAATTTTCATTTGATATAGAAT
>CAZKAL010000046.1:3261-4491 GCA_964550995.1 uncultured Candidatus Saccharibacteria bacterium
ATTCATGAAATCAAGTATACTATAGCCATGGCACAATTTTCATTTGATATAGAATCCACATTTAACGCTGGCGAGATGGACAATGTTTTCGAGCAGTCCAAACGTGAGCTTATGAATCGCTATGACTTGAAAGGAACACATACTTCGCTTGACTGGCTAGATGACAAAAAAGGTGTAAAAATTTGTGGTGACATTCAATTTCATTTAGACGCAGTAATTGACATGCTCCGTAAAAAAGCTGGGACACGTAACGTCAGTGTCAAAACTTTTGACACGAGTCAAACCCCTGAGACAACAAACCTCCGAATGATCTGGGAGGTTCCATTTAAAAATGGCCTAAAGCAAGATGATGCCAAAAAAATTACTAAGCTGTTGAAAGAAGAATTGCCTAAGATTAAGACCCAGATTCAAGGTGAATCAATACGAGTTATGAGTCCGAAGAAAGATCAACTTCAAGAAGCCATGCAGCTACTAAAGTCTAAAGAATTCGACTTCCCCATAACCTTCACTAATCTTCGCTAGGAATTTTCTCTTTAGCATAGCCTCTCTCGTCCAATTCAATAATGGCAATACCGGCGCCCATTAAGACAACTCCAGCGCCTGATATAATTGCTACAGCCTCACCAATATCATGGACTCTATTTCCCATTTCAGTCATATATTCTTCATCACAAGAAGGAAATGTGCCGACTTCTGTATGAATCCATTCGGTGGAATCTATGCCCATAGAATCTTTACAGTCATACGCCTCCGGTAACTGTGAAACCCCAGCAGCAGTTGCGCCCGTCATCAACAGCCCCACAGCTATTTTTGTTCCTAGTCCCATTGTATGCTCCTTTTTTATAAATATAGCTTAACATGTTCATGATCGTTTTTAGTTTTGTAGTTTTTGAAAAACGGTTATACTTATGCATATGAGTGATGAAGTTGAGAACAGTAACTCGGTACCAACCGTTGATCAGGTTATTAAAGGCTGTAAAGACGTCCTAAAAAAGAATCAGCACGGAGACTATACCGTACCAGCAGAGGGACTCTATCCTCATCAGTGGTTATGGGACAGTTGTTTTATAGCAATTGGTCTTGCAGAATACGACCTTGAACGCGCCAAAAAAGAAATCGAAAGTTTGCTACGAGGCCAATGGAGTAACGGTATGTTGCCTCACATGATTTTTGATGGAAGCGACAATCATAAACGTGATAGAAATATCTGGCAGTCATGGCGTAATCCTT
>CAZKAL010000046.1:4591-5951 GCA_964550995.1 uncultured Candidatus Saccharibacteria bacterium
TGGTGGGTGACAGTTATTGATAAATTAAAACTAGATAAAATTGTACTTTTGTTTAGACGCGATACTTTACATGTACCCCCAGGCCAGCGCCTAGACAGCATTGACGCTCTACTTTATTTTGCAATTTTACAGCGCTTGAAACGTAAAAATTGGGACACAGAATTAATTCTGGAAAGATCAATGTTTTCTTTCCAAGACTTGACGTTTAACAGTATATTTATACGAGCAAATAGTCACCTAGTAGATATCGCCAAAACAATAGGCCGTGAAGTACCAGAGAGTTTGCTAGAAAATATGGCAAAATCAGAACAAGGTCTAGAGTCTCTATGGGATGGCTTCTACAAACAATATTACTCACGGACCTTTATTACTCATAAACTCGTAAAAGAACCAAGCATAGCTACATTAATGCCGTTGTATTCTGGGTCAATTACAAAAGAAAGAGCCAGTGAGCTAGTTAGGTTACTGTCGTCTCCTAGCCAATTCGGCACTGATTACCCGGTCCCAAGCGTACCTATATCAAGTGGTTTCTATAAAGAATTCGGGTACTGGCAAGGACCTACATGGATAAACACAAACTGGCTAATAGCGGATGGGCTTAAGCGCTACGGATTTACGGAAGAAGCAGAAAAAATATACGAAACCAGTATAAAAACTGTCACAAAACACGGACCATACGAATATTTCTCAGCTCATAATGGGCAGCCGGCGGGTGCCAAAAATTTCTCGTGGACCGCCGCGCTAATTATTAGCATGATTAACGCCAAAAAAAAGAAGTGATAGCCCTAGACAACTAAAGCACCCCTACCCGAGCGTGATACCATTAAAACATAGAGCTATGTTATACATACCACACCACGAGTCAATTGATTCAGACGAGTTTTATGAACTTTCTAATTCACATCTAAGGCTTAGTCCGGATGAGTTAGTTCTACCACCAGATGGTGAAATAGAACTTAAGGGTATAGGCCTCTATACGTTATACCAAAAATTCACAAGCCAAGCCCAAGGGATCGACCAGTATACAAAAGCCGGGTTTCTACTCAAAGATAAAAAACAAAGTGACGGGGTACTTGCTCTTACGGGAACTGTTAAAGTCAAAGACGGTAAAACATACGCCCAAAAAGATCTAACCACTTTAGTAGATCTTCGAGGGAGATGTATAAAAACCCCAATAGGGGTATTTACTCTGGTCGACGGGTTCTTTATGTCAGACACTAGCAGAACAGTATCTACTGTGGCCGAATATTTAGCACTTGACGTGATTAATTAGCAGTAGCTAATCCAATTTCGGGCGGTCAATAGTCTCAGTTTCTAGAACGGTCTCTCCGCCACCGATCTTTACTATATCTTTATCTAT
>CAZKAL010000047.1:0-5828 GCA_964550995.1 uncultured Candidatus Saccharibacteria bacterium
AGGAGTAGGAGTAGGAGTAGGAGTAGGAGTAGGAGTAGGAGTAGGAGTAGGAGTATATCGGCCAATTGTCGTTAAATTTCCGCAATCTTTTAGGATCCAAAATGTACCTCCAGTTGCAGCGATAACACCTTTAAATGCATAGTATATATTTGACGGATTTTTTCTATCCCAGGACCGTAGGGCTCTATGGTAGACGTATTTATCATCAGAACTACTGGGCGTATCTTGACCTCTATATTTCAGTGCTACTTCTGTATTTACGTATTCTGGCTTTACTCCGGAGTATCCTTTAAGTGAGTTTCTACCAATAGACCAGTAGTCAGCACCAGTTGATGTTACTGTAGCAACAGGGTTGTCGCTTAAAGATAAGAGGTCGTCTCTCGTGACTCCAAATAGTCCATAAATAATAGGAATATCACTGTTTGGTGCATCCCATGAGCTTATAATATCTTGTTTTGTTCTGATTCCGTTTATAATGCTGTTGGATGACGAAGCTAGAGATATTTCAGGGGGGGAGGCGACAGCAAAAATCTGAATAACCATGGTTAGAGCAATGAACACAAAACTTAGTCTTCTTATTGATCGTTCTTGTTTTAATCTATCTGAATAAAATCTAACTTGAGATATGAGACCTGGGCTAAATGGAAGGTTTGCTACTAGTTTTTTGAACATAGAAATTTCCTTTTTATCTCACTTATGCTAATTCTAATTTAAACATACAATAGGGCGTTTAATCAATGTGTAACGTGTTTTAAATACTAATCTGTTAGATAGGGGATGGATTAAAGTAAGAATAATACTAAAACTAGTTGTCAGAAACTGCGAAAATCATTTATAATAGCTTGGAAGACAGCAAAAGTAATAGCAAAGAGGGTACGAAGTTGAGCAAACAGAAAAAATATGATTCTAGTTCTATTCAAGTGCTTGAAGGGTTAGAACCAGTACGTAAAAGACCTGGTATGTACATTGGTAGCACCGGTATTGATGGGCTTCATCACATGATAAAAGAAGTCGCTGACAATGGTATAGATGAGGCGATAGCAGGCTATGCAACAGAGATTAAAGTCACTATGCTTGCCGATGGAGGAGTACGTGTCGAGGATGACGGAAGAGGTATTCCTGTAGATAAACATCCTAAAACTGGTGTTAGCACGCTTGAGACTGTTTTAACAGTTTTGCATGCTGGTGGTAAGTTTGATAGTGAATCTTACAAAGTTTCAGGTGGTCTACATGGTGTCGGAGTTAGCGTTGTCAATGCGTTGTCAATAAAATTGGTAGCCGAAGTGTTTAGGGATGGAAACCACTATAAGCAGGAATATGCTTTTGGGGCACCGCAAACAAAAATAGAGAAAGTTAAATCTAGTCACAAAGTAGGGACTATCATTACATTCTGGCCAGATACAACTATTATGGAGGATGTTCCTTTAGAGTATGATTGGGTTATTGGCTATTTGCGTCATCAATCTTATCTGACGAAAGGTATAAAGACTTCAGTTATAGATGAAAGAACAGGAAAAAGAAGCTCTTTTTATTTTGAAGGTGGAATACAGTCCTACGTAAAGCATCTAAATGCTGGTAAAGATGTAATCGATGATATTTTTTATGTCGATAAAGAAATAAAAGATAGCCAAGTCGAGGTAGCATTGCAATATACAGACACCTTTACAGAGACTGTTAAACCATTTGCAAATAATGTGTATAACCCTGATGGCGGGTCGCATTTGACTGGATTCAGGACAGCTTTAACCCGTGTAGTAAATGACTATGCGCGTAAGAATGGTTTATTGAAGGAAAAGGACGATAACTTGTCAGGAGAAGATTGCAGAGAAGGTATAACAGCTATAATTCTTGTAAAAATGCCAGACCCACAATTCGAGGGACAGACAAAAAATAAACTTGGAAATCCAGAAATCCGAGGCTATGTAGATACAGTTTTTGCTGAATGGTTTAGTTATTATCTTGAGGAACATCCTGCTTCAGCTAAGAAGATAATTGGCAAGGCACTACTAGCAGCAAGAGCTCGTAAAGCTGCTCGTGCGGCAAGAGATAACATAATACGCAAGGGTGTATTGGATGGCGCAAGTATGCCAGGTAAACTGTCTGACTGTTCAAATAAAGATCCAGCTAAATCAGAGATCTATATTGTTGAGGGAGACTCTGCTGGGGGGTCAGCAAAATCTGGACGAGATAGTAAATCTCAGGCGATTTTACCTTTGAGGGGTAAGGTTTTAAATGTAGAGCGTGCTCGACTTGATAAGATGCTTGCTAATAATGAAATAGTTTCACTAATCAAAGCATTAGGTGTAGGTATACAAGATTCATTTGATGTCACTGGTCTACGATATCACCGCATTATTATCATGACTGATGCCGATGTAGATGGATCACACATCGCTACATTATTACTGACACTGTTCTTCAGGTTTATGCGCCCAGTTATAGATGGTGGATATATCTATCTAGCTAAGCCACCTTTGTTTGAATTAGTTCGTTCAGGAAAGGCGGAAAACACAATGATATACGATGAAGCAGAGCTAGATGTTGTATTAGACCAAGAAATAGCAAAACGAGTAGCTAAAGAGGGCGTAACTGTGAATAAAGACGACGAAAGGTTTCGTCAAGCTGGTTTTACAGAGATAAAGCGCTACAAAGGTCTTGGTGAAATGAATGCTGAACAATTGTTTGATACAACTATGGATCCAGAAAACCGTGTCTTAGTACAGATAAAGGTCGAAGACGCAGAAAAAGCGGATAACATATTTAATAAATTGATGGGTTCTGATGTAGAACCGCGTAAAAATTTCATTACGTCACGAGCTAAATTTGTGAAAGATTTGGATATATAAAATGGCTGAAAATAATCAGAAAACACCAGAAGAAAATCCGATTGTAACTGATGAAGTTGAAGTTCTAGATATACCTCAAACGCATTCAAGAATAGTAGAAAAACGCACTGTAGAGGATGTCATGGAGGACAGTTACCTTCGTTATTCTATGAGTGTCATAGTTGAGCGAGCACTGCCAGATGTCCGTGACGGCTTAAAACCCGTACACCGTAGAATTCTATACTCTATGGATAAGAATGGATGGCGTTCAGGATCAAAATTTGTTAAAAGTGCCCGTGTAGTTGGTGATGTCATTGGTAAATACCACCCGCACGGCGATACATCCATCTATGATTCCATGGTGCGTCTTGCACAACCTTGGTCTATGCGTCACATGCTGGTTAAAGGTCAGGGTAACTTCGGTTCTATGGACGGTGATCCACCCGCTGCTTATAGGTATACAGAGGCCAAAATGGCTAAAATTGCAGAAGAAATATTGCAAGATATCAACAAAGAAACCGTAGAATTCAGAGATAACTTTGATGGTTCAGAACGTGAACCGTCTGTGTTACCAGCAAAATTACCAAACTTGCTTTTAAATGGGCAACTTGGAATTGCGGTCGGTATGGCAACAAATATTCCTCCTCATAACTTGAGTGAGTTACTAGATGCAACCATTTATCAGATTGATAACCCTGACGCATTAGTCGATGATTTGTTAGAGTATGTGAAAGGCCCGGATTTTCCTACAGGCGGTGTAATTTACGGAAAAGAATCACTCAGAACGGCCTACGCAACAGGTAGAGGCGGTGTGGTTGTGAGAGGTGTCGCCGAGATAGTTGAAAATGCAAAAGGTAAAAAACAGATAGTCATTTCTGAAATTCCTTTTGGGCTGAACAAAGCGACCTTAATAGAAAAAATAGCAGACCTGCATAAAGAGAAAAAAATAGTTGGTCTATCAGATCTAAGAGATGAGAGTTCTAGGGGAGAGGTACGTATTGTAGTAGATCTCAAGCGCGACGCATTTCCTAAGAAACTATTAAATCAATTGTTTAAACTTACTTCACTTCAGAGCTCATTTAATTTTAATATGATGGCTCTAGTTGATGGGATACAGCCAAGAGTACTAAGTCTACAAGATATTATTAAGGAACACATAAAACATAGGCAAACTGTAGTTAGACGTAGGACGGAGTTTGAATTACATAAAGCCAAAGACAGGGCTCACGTACTAGAGGGCCTAAAGATAGCTTTAGATCATATCGATGAGGTAATTAATACTATTAGGGCTAGTGCGGACTCTGATGAAGCGCAGACAAACCTAATAAAGCGGTTCAAGCTCTCAGAAATTCAAGCCAAAGCAATATTGGCAATGCAACTCCGTACTCTTGCTGGGCTTGAGCGCAAGAAAATAGAAGATGAATTAGCGGAACTCAATAAACTTATAGCGAAGTTAGAATCAATCTTGGCTGACGAAAAGAAAATCCTTAAAATAATTAAGGATGAGTTCATAGAGCTAAGAGAGAAGTATTCAGAACCACGCCGTACTACTGTAATTCCTCATGAATTAGGTAAATTTAGCGATGAAGAACTGATTCCAAACGAGCAAGTAGTTGTCACGATGACTGCAGCAAACTATATTAAGCGTTCCAAAGTTGCTGATTATCACAAACAAGGTCGGGGCGGTAAAGGTAGAAGGGGTATGACGACGCGTGAGGAAGATTTGGTTAAGCAGTTAGTTCTAACTAATACTCACGATTTCCTACTATTCTTTACAGACAAGGGTAGAGTGTTCCGTATTAAAGCGTACGAAGTTCCATCAACTGGACTAAATGCCAAAGGTGTTGCTATCGCTAACCTGTTACAGTTACAACCAGACGAGGAGATAACATCCATAATAAGGCTAAAAGTTGATTCAACAGAAGGCTTCTTATTTATGTGCACGTGTAGAGGTGTAGTCAAGAAGACGTCGGTAGAGTCGTACAAGAATGTGAGAAATTCCGGACTGATAGCTATTAACTTGGACGACGGTGATATGCTGCGCTGGGTTAGGTTCACTGATGGTAACAACGAAATCATAATATCTACGCAACAAGGCCAGTCAATCAGATTCCGTGAGGACGGGATACGTGCAATAGGTCGTGTTGCTAGAGGTGTGAGAGGAATAAGACTGCGCAAAGATGACTTAGTTATTGGTATGGTTATTGTTCGAGAAGATGCAAACATATTCGTAATTAGCGAGTTTGGATATGGTAAGAGGACCAAAGTTTCTCAGTTCACAGCTCATGCTAGGGGTGGTGTAGGAATACGATCGGCGATTGTTAATTCTAAGACAGGAAAGCTGATGGGGCTTGTTAGCTTACGGGATGGTGATGACCAAGAGATCATAATTATTTCCAATAATGGTCAGACAATACGTCTTGGTATGAAAGATATACCAGAGATAGGAAGAGCAACTCAAGGTGTACGTGTCATGAGGTTGAAGGATGGAGATAGTGTTGCATCTATGGGTCTAGTGAAAGCTGAACCGAAGAAAATAGCAGAAGGAAAAGAAGATAAGAAAAAATCCGTCAAAAAATCTAGTGGCAAGAAACCAGCAAAAACTAAAACTTCAAATAAGTAGAGTTTTCTACAACATAAGTAGCAAGAAATAGTCTTGACTTAGGGGTTAATTAAGAGTAAAATTGTTTTCACGTGTCATGGGATAAGGCTAGCAAATTGCTTAGCAATATTACGAGACCGTAGAACATTAAAATTTGAATAGTGTAAATCAACGTCAATTTTTAAAGTCGCGGAGTGGAGACATTTCGCGCATCTAACAACGTTAGAGTTTAATCTGAGAATATCAATTTTTTCAGTAGTGTACGAAGTACCCTTTAGGGGGTTCAGCCGGAACAGAGAATTTATTTCACTGTACCACGCGTAAGGGGTAAGTCCTTTATAGTATATTTTTATGGAGAGTTTGATCCTGGCTCAGGATGAACGCTGGCGGCGTGCCTAATA
>CAZKAL010000048.1:0-5775 GCA_964550995.1 uncultured Candidatus Saccharibacteria bacterium
TAGTAGTAGACGGAGATGTAACCATTAGTAGTAATATTACATACGCTAATCCAGATTCTTGGACAACTCCTGCAGATATCCCACTATTCAGAATCTACGCAACTGGTGACATATTCATAGACCATAGTGTCGAGCAACTAGACGGAATATATAGTGCAGGAGGTACTATTCATACATGCACAAATGGTTCATCAGCATACAACACTAATACTCAGCAGGCAGAGATTACTGCCAACTGTGGTCGAAAACTAGTTGTTAATGGAGCGTTTGTAGCTCAAAGAGTTAATCTACTACGTATTAACGGTACTGTAAGCGCCGGTACAGTAGGCGAAGGACCAGAATCATCTAACATTGCAGAAGCATTCCAATTCTCTCCTGAAACGTATGCAGCACTACTTGACGAGGCAGCAAAGAATAATAAGATTAAGTTTGATTCAATACTCTCACTACCCCCTGCATTCTAAGTCTCAATTTTGTTTACGTGAAATTCTGTCGTACAATAAAATTAGTAACAAATGCGAGAGGGGAACAATATGAGTGATAAAAAAAATTTTGATGCCAGTAAGGCATTGGAAGAAATAAAAAAAGATAGAAATTTATCAATGATTGCAGGTGGAGCACTTGCGGTAATTATTGGGTTGTTTTTACCGTGGTATTCTGCATCAGGATTTGGTATAAAAGTTAGTAGCAGTCCTGGCTTAAATGGTACAGGTTTTTTGTTACTAGTTTTTTCTGTAGTTGCCGTAGGTGCAAGTTTGAACGTTATGAAGCAAGATAAAAAGAACATGATTACGCTTACAATTATTGTTGCGGCACTTGCCGTACTTATCATGCTAAATAACTGGCCTGATAAAAATCTTGGTTCAGCAGTATCAACAGGCATCGGCTACTGGCTAAGCCTAGCTGGCTCAGCATCTATGTTGGTAGGTAGTGGTATGATAATGAAGGAATCAAAAGAAAAAAAGAACTAACAATTATCTACTAATAAACGAGCTCTAGAAATAGGGCTCGTTCTAGTTTATGCTTGTATTTATAGGTACTGAGTGTTAACATAAGTGTGTAGTATCCGGCCAAGAGAGGTCGGATTTTTTAATACAAGCCTTACGAATGTCCTAGTTTTTTACATTAAGAGAAAATAGCTCTCTACTACAGATTAAATTCTAATTCACTCGTAAGAATGAGATTGACAAGGCAGTAAGCTGAGAAAATGTACATTTAATAAATAAGTAAATAACAGCTAAGCGTGTTTTTTGAGCCAAGGGTTATTTGTCTCATATGCGAGCACATTTTAGGTAGCCGTATAAACATACGACTGGTAAAATTGTCACAGCAGATGAGTGAATGACCACTCTCACAAAAACGCGCGTAAATAGAAAGGATTCCAGTGGAATTTGATATAAAACAATTAGCAAGCGCGATGCGCTTAATAGCCGAAGAAAAGAACTTACCAGAAGACGTAGTGTCAGATATTGTAGAACAAGCACTTGCAGCTGCGTACAAAAGAGATTACGGTGACCGCGAACAGGAAGTCCGCGTATCTGTAAACTTAAATACAGGTGCGGTTGATGTATTTGTTGAAAAAGTAGTAGTAGAGCCGCCAGTAAACGACGGTAATTTTGAGATTACTCTAGCTGATGCAAAGAAAATGAAAAAAGACGCCAAAGTTGGTGATGAAATTGAACAGTATGTCGAAGTTACAAAGTTCGGTAGAGTTGCCGCACAAACAGCTAAACAGGTAATAATGCAAAGATTACGTGAATCTGAGCGCGAAGTTGTAATGGCAGAATATGAAGACAAAGTTGGTGAGTTAGTAAATGGTGTTGTCTCACGAGTTGAGCCACGTCTTGTGCGAGTAGAAGTAGGAAAGGCCCAAGCTATAATGCCTGCTAGCGAACAATCAAAAAGTGAACGTTACTTTCCTGGGCAAAGATTGAAGCTATATTTAAAAGATATAGAAAAAGGTTTTCGTGGGCCACAACTTATTGTTAGCCGCGGGTCTACCGAACTGGTTAGACAACTCTTTAGCGCTGAGGTTCCAGAAATGGAAGGTGGATCAGTAGAAATGAAAGAAATTGCACGTGAGGCGGGTGTTAGAACAAAGTTAGCGGTTAGTTCTAATGTTCAAGGCGTTGATCCGGTAGGAACTTTTGTAGGTGGTCATGGTACACGTGTAAACGCTGTAGTTAGCGAAATCGGTGACCAGGAAAAAATAGATATCGTAGTATGGGATGAAAATGTAGAGGTATTTATCGCCAGTGCTCTAAGCCCTACAAAAGTATCTTCTGTCAAGGTAGATAAAGAAGCTAAACGAGCAGTTGTCCATGTAGCTGAGGATCAGTTGAGTGTTGCGATTGGAAAAGGTGGTCAAAATGTTCGACTGGCAAGTAAACTAACAGGTTACGAAATTGATATCAATAGTGATGGTACTAGTGGAGAAGAAGGTGAAGTTGACGAGACAGATGAAAAATCCGATAAATCCGAGAAACCAGAAAATCTAAATTCTAAAAAAGAAGAATCACCTGAAAAATCAAAAGCGAAAAAAGTTGAGACGGTAGATAAAGTTGAGAAGCCGAAACTGAAGCGTAAGAGCGACCTAGAAAATACACTTCTAGAAGCTATTGACGAACATAGTAAATAGTCAAACTAAAAATTAACATTAAATTAGCACTCGGTATTGACGAGTGCTAATTCACTAATGTATAATTGTCTGTAATGGTATAAAAACCATTTATAATTACATAAATAATGACGTATCCACCCGGCTTGTAGCTAAGGGAAAGGATCAATCCAAGCGTCGGATTTATTCCGTGCCTGGCACGTCGAGGGAAACCGTAGGTTTCTATAGAGGAGCGAAGCGATCAACCAAAACGACGACTTTCAAGAATTTCTACACCATTTAAGTGATAATGCTCTACAAAGTTTAAGGCATGCCGATGGTATAGCACGAGCTACAGGAAGTGCATATGTGGGTACTGAACATTTATTGCTAGGAGTGTTAGCGCAAGAAAACTCAATGGGTGCAAAATTATTAAAAACTACAGGCGTGACACTAGATAAAGCACGGCTAGCTATGAACTTGACCGTAAACAAAGACACTTTGATTTCAAATATGGGCTCTAAGGGCTTAAGCGAAGCTGCAAAATTAACCCTAAAAATGAGCTGGGATGTAGCACAGGAATATGCACAAGAATTATGTGGCACAGAACACATTGTATATAGTATTTTGAGTCAGAAAAATGCTAGCGCAACCGTACTGCTTAGGAATATGAATGTCCGTATTGACGAAGTTGTTCACGAGTTAGAGGTTATGCTAAATAAACAAAGCTATGATCAAGTAGACACGGGGGCGATAAAAAAGCGCAAGGGTAAAAAAACATTACTGGACACATATAGCATCGACCTTACGGCTCAGGCTAAAGAAGGCAAACTTGATGCAGTAATCGGGCGTGAAGTGCAGATAAAGCGTCTGGTAACAATTCTAAACAGAAGGACCAAGAATAACCCAGTATTGATAGGCGAGCCAGGAGTAGGAAAAACGGCTATTGTTGAGGGAGTAGCACAGCGCATTGTGAACGACGACGTGCCAGATGCATTGATCGATAAGCGGTTAGTAATACTTGATTTAGCAGCAATGATTGCAGGTACAAAGTACCGCGGTGAGTTTGAAGACCGCCTAAAAAAGGTCATGCGAGAATTAGAACAAGATACCAGCACTATTGTTTTTATAGATGAAATACATCAATTAGTTGGTGCAGGATCTGCGGAAGGTTCGATGGATGCAGGCAATATTCTAAAACCAGCCTTAGCACGTGGGAAAATTAGGATAATTGGAGCTACTACCACTAATGAGTACACTAAACATATCGAAAAAGACGCCGCACTAGAGCGACGCCTACAACCTATAATGGTACCCGAATCTACAGAACAAGAAACATTAGCAATACTGCGTGGTTTAAAAAAATATTATGAGGAATTCCATGCAGTTGAGATTAGTGATGAAGTATTAGTCGATACTGTCGCTCTAGCAGGACGATACATTCAAGACCGTTTCATGCCAGATAAAGCTATAGATTTGCTTGACGAGGCTGGAGCCCACATGAGAGTAGAAAAAGGCAAAACCCCTCCAAAACTCAGAGAGTTTCAAAAAGAAATGAAGCTAGTTCAAATGAAAATTGATGAAGCAGTAGATGCCGAAGATTACGAACATGCCGCAAAATTGAAACAGCGGGAAAGTCAGATTCAAGCCGAGGTCGAAGAATTAGAGAAAAACAATAAAGGGGCAAGAAGAATAAAATTAACAAGTGATAATATTGCAGATGTCGTTTCACGTATGACAGGAGTGCCAGTTAGCCGTGTTATACGTTCTGAGGCTAAGTATTTGATGAATCTTGAGAGAAACTTAGGCAAACATGTAATTGGTCAATCTGAAGCAGTCACTGCCGTTGCAAAGGCAGTCAGAAGGAGTCGTAGTGGAGTAAGTAGTGGTAAAAGACCTATAGGCTCATTCATATTCATGGGTCCGACTGGTGTTGGTAAAACAGAACTTGCTCGCGTTTTAGCAAAAGAGTTTTTCGGGGACACTGACGCACTAGTTAAGATTGATATGAGTGAATTTGCCGAACGACATACAACAGCTCGTTTGGTAGGTGCTCCAGCTGGATATGTTGGATATGACGAGGGTGGTCAGCTAACAGACAAAATACGACGACAACCATATAGTGTAGTGTTATTCGACGAAATTGAAAAAGCTCATCCTGATGTGTTTAATATACTACTGCAACTTTTAGAGGACGGGACTTTGACTGATGCAAAAGGCCGTAAGATTAACTTCAGTAACACGATAATTATCATGACAAGCAATATTGGTGCCGAGAAAATGCAGAAAGGTGTTAGTTTAGGTTTTAATGCTGACAGTAAAGAAGACGTTGATGCAGATGCTCAATATAAAAAAATAAAGTCTCAAGTTCGCTCGGAACTTAAAAAAATGATGCGACCAGAGCTAATAAATAGAATAGATAAAGTTATAGTTTTTCGATCACTTACTAAAAAGGATGCTATTAAGATTGTTGATTTACTTATAAACGAGCTAAAAGACAGATTGGTACGAAAGGGAATTAGTGTCGAACTCTCCAAGGCTGCTAAGGAATATTTAGTAGAAAAAGGATATGATGACAAGAATGGAGCGCGACCCCTTAGACGTCTTATACAAGATGAAATAGAAGACCCATTGGCTGACAAACTAATCAGTGACGAAATGTCCAAAGGAGACATTTTGAAGGTAGGTGTGAATAAAGGAAAATTAATATTCACACCCCAAAAGGAAAAACAAACCGTAAAATCTAAGTAGTTCTTCAAAGTTCATAAAGCATCAGTGTGATCCGCTATTATGTTTATGGTAAAATAAGGTGATGAAATTTCGCAGAGTATTGGGAGTAGTGGTATTTTTATCATTACTTGTTGGTGGAGTTGTGGCTGTAGATCATGCTCAAGATATTATTGATTGGTGGAAACTGCGCGATTATACCCCTTCCGCGAATATAGCGAGCTTAGCACAGCGATCAAACATGAATGACGAGGGAAGAAAACTATTTTACGTTAATGACCCTGTAGTTCTACAAAAACCTAATTTTTCTGATAAATGTACAGTAGGTGAGCAAACTATAGTTTTGGGTTGTTATGTATCAGGGATACAAAGAATTTACTTGTTTGATGTGCAGGACGATAGATTAAATGGTGTAGAAGAAGTTACAGCGGCTCATGAAATGTTACATGCAG
>CAZKAL010000049.1:0-5729 GCA_964550995.1 uncultured Candidatus Saccharibacteria bacterium
TTCATTGTAATGAAAGCCTTCAGTTAAGTAAAAGTGAATTTGCTTCAACATATCAAATTGACCTGACTCCTTATTATTGAAATCAATTTCAATCCAATCATTAGAGCAAGCCATCATGTCATTTTTTGCAACCGTCATCAAGTCGTAAGTTTTAAGAGCGTTTGCATCATTCTTTGAAAATTTCCAACCGCGCAAAGGGCAACCGATACGGCGAGTTAATCGTTCCTTTTGGGTTTCCTCAGAAATTGAAAGCCAGAATTTTATGATTTGAATTCCGCGTTCCTGTTGTATAATTTCCCAATCTTCAACCTTTCGCAAAAAGTTTTCAATTTGGCGATCAGTCGCCCAACGATTAAGTCGTTGGCATAATGCGCGAGAATACCATGACCTATCAAAGAAGAAAATTTCTTGCGGATTAGTTGGCAATTGATGAAACCAGTAAGGAAGCCAGTTAGCCATCGCAGAAGTGTTAGGCTTTCGAGAATGGATAATTTTATATTGGCTAAAGGGCATATATTCCGTAGCCTGACGGATAGCGCCGGTTTTACCGGCTCCGTCACGACCTTCCAGAATAACCGCAACCGGATTAGTCGTATTTTCTAGCGCAATATTAATTTCGCCTTGTAAAGTTTGCAAGTCGTTCATGCAGATAGTTCCTGATTGATTTTAATTGAGTCTTTTGCGTTTATGCCCAAATCTAAAAGCATATTCAAGACGTTTTTGTTGTCATCATAAAATGTGACATTTGACCAGTTTTTGATATTCCTTTCTAAAAGAAAAGTAATAATTTTTTGTTTCTTCATAATATGATCTGGCCGATGATCGAAAAAAGCGCGTGACATAATTTTATCGGCTTTCAATCCTTTGAAAGCGAGATAATGAAAATCAGCATCACCCATGACACGAGCAGTAAGTACAGCGATATAGACATTTTTTAATTCCTGTATTCTTTTCCAATGATTAGCGAGAGGTAGAAGCGAATCGCGCATGACTTTAGCATAAGTGGAATTCTTTTTCCATGCCGCCAAATCTAGCGAACCATCCGCTTTTGTAATTTGTCGATGCGATGAATCAATTACAGTCGCATCTAAATCGAATATAACATATTTCATAGGGTAACCGTATTCCATCCTTTAGGGTTTGATGGTTCTTCGTTTTGACCTAATGGAGTCGGGCAACCATGAATATTATTTTCCCTTTTGTAATCGACAATTTCTTGACCGATTGTCATGTTGGATTTTCTCCACGAATTAGCGAAACGTGCCGCCGCTTCTGGCTTAGTCATATTGTAAAATTCCGATGAGCCGCCAACCGGCTTTTCACCCTTGCTTCGCAAGTCTTGAAATAAACCTGTTACGCGAAACGGCTTATAACGCGAATGGAAAAATTGTTCCGCTGATAAGCATTCATCGAACGTGCCAAGTTTAGCAAAATGTAATCTGCCTATTAGCGAATCGTCAGCTAGGGAGAATGAGCGTTCCATATCAGCAAGCGTGTTACGGATTCTGGATTGAACCCCATTAAAACCGCCGCTATAGCATTCCTTGGCGAATCCATCCTTAAATATTTTCGCGCCGCGAAATGCGGGAACGTATACGCCTAAATTGGTGAGTTCCCACAAATAATTGTAGCCCAAATCTGCAAACGGGCAACCGTCTGAATTGTCGGGAGTTGATGTTGATTTAATAAACATAATTTTCCTAATTTAAAATTGTGAATGAGTAGCCTATAATGCCTGTTATATTTAGGAATACCAAATTCCAAGTACGGTTTATTATAGCCTGTCGAGTTAGTAAAGCGAGTCCGGTAATTGCAAGCACCTGACCCCATATGAAAGTTATAAAGAATGGAGCAACCGCTAAAGCGGCTGCTCCGATCCAGTTAAGGGCAACCGTTAGAGACATTCTAACAGCTTTCCAAGTGTGAGAGCTGGCGCTTTCTCTAAACCTTCTAGAGAATCCGCGCCAACTTTCGCGGAAATCGCCTCAACCATTTGCGCTTTGGTTTGACCCTTAACGCGCTTGGCCGCAGGCTTAACGGAGATGTAATCAATACCCTCGCGCTTCGCCTTAGCGATTATTGAACGAACCGAACGGTTCAGAAGTTTAGAAAGGGCTTTCGCCTTTTCTAAGTCTAGCGGAGTTTGAGCCGCCATCTCAGCAACCATATCGGTTGTGTAGTTTACAGTCTTAGTCATTTGCACCTCGCAATTTTCGACTGGGTTAATGGAATTTCTCATTTTCATAAGGCATATTCTACAGGAGTTTTTCACAAAAGTCAACACCGTTCGCCGCGTTTTTCTTTCGTTCTGTCTCATGGTATTTTCCCTATTCATTATGCGTATTATCCCACAATTTCGCGGAGTTGTCAATACCTAAATCGCAATCGTTGCAATTTGTAACAATTAAGGCCGGGCTCCGCCAGGAAATCCCTTTATTTATCAATAGGTTAGGTGAGTTTTTAGAAAAAGTGTAATGAAATCAATGACTTACGGCCGGGCGGCAGTGCATAGGGGGCGGTAATGAGACCCATTCTCATCTAGCGCTCGCGCGCACCCCTTCATGCGCAACTTAGGGAAATTTACAAACCAAAAAAGGTGCTAAACTCAGCAGACCTTCCACCCAAGGAAAAAAATACTTGACTTCAGAATTATTTTTAGATATAATTTACTCTATGTCTAAAGAATTAACAGTAATATCTCCTGAAGGACTCGAGGTAGCTAACTCCTACTTACAGTTTGGTAACATAAAAGCCGTATGCGAGTCCCTGCAGGTAACGGAAAACACAGTCGTAGAGACTTTAAACAAACGCGAGGTCAAGAAATACATTGATACTGTGTACTTAGACCTAGGCTATAGAAACAGACAGAATATCGCGACTGTAATGGACGAGATGATTCAGTCAAAATTAGATGAAGCTCAAGAAAGCGGGATGTACTCTAGCAAAGATTTAGCAGATTTACTGCAACAAGCCCATAAAATGCGAATGGACGAGATCAAGGCACAAGCAGACCTAGAAAAAATAAATCAAACTAACATTAAAAGTCAAACTAATGTCCAAATCAATGAAGGAATACCTTTCGGACAAGGAAATTATGGTAAATTAATGGAGAAACTGCTAAATGGAACCGAGTAATATAGATGAGCAGGTTAGACGACTAGAATTAGAACTAGCGACCCATGAAGTCCAGTGTGAAGAACGTTGGAAAACCAATTTTTCACGCCTGACAGAAATAGAGCGCCAACTTAGTCGAATGGAAAATATGATAAGAGCTGGTGGCGCTACCACTATACTCTTTTTACTCGGGATTATTGTTTCTATAGTAATGTGATCATTGAAAGCATACTCTGCGTAGCTTTGAACATATATTTCGAAGCCCGTAGTGAAGATTTACGCGGAAAAGTAGCCGTGGGTTCAGTAGTTATGAACCGTGTGGAGTCTTCTATTTTTCCTGACACAGCTTGTGATGTTATATATCAAGCAGAATATCTAGGAAAATGGCCAAGACGACATCGTTGTCAATTTAGTTGGTTTTGTGATGGCTTGGCAGACATTCCAAGAGAACCCAAAGTGTGGGCACATTCATTAGCTGTAGCTAAATGGATTTATGGTATTGGATTACCCGATATTACCAATGGAGCATTATGGTATCACTCTAATGATGTTTCCCCAGAGTGGGCAACAAATGAGTATATTCAGATTGGTTCCCACAAGTTTTATAGAGAGGTAAAATAAATGGATGATGCAAAAATACATTCAAAACGTGGCATATGGTATGTTACTCAGCCTGGCCATCCTGTAAAAACGTTTGATAGCGAAGAAAAAGCAATCGCATATGTAGGCGGGCATGCAGTAGAAGAGCCCGATGAAGATGAATGGGAAGATGACGAGTAGTGATTTTAGAATACGAAGCAATGCCCTTAATACAGCCACTACCTATTCCTACTAAAGGAAGGGGCATATTTACTGCAATATGGGTATGGCTAACTAATAGTAGAAAATGGATGATCGCAGAAGATTGGTTTTTTACTATTAATGGCGAAAATTTTGTAATTCCCAAAGGATTTCAGTTTGATGGTGCATCTATCCCTAGAGTCTTTTGGTTCTTATTAAATCCTATAGGATTATTACTAATACCGGGACTTATCCACGATTATGCTTACAAATTTTCGAAATTGAAGTTTAAGACTGGTGAGTGGGGCCCTGTAATGGATCAGAGAGAATGTGATATGACCTTTAGGGAAGCGGCGATAGCAGTTAATGGATTTAAGTTTATTAACTACTGTGCCTGGTTTACGTTATATTGTTTTGGATTTTTAGCTTTTAGAAAGCACAGGATAAACTCAGGAGACTAAGATGCCAAAAGGTAGAGGAACATACGGATCAAACGTTGGTCGACCCAAAAAGAAGAAGCCTAAAAAGCGTCGAGGCAAGAAGTAGATGCCACGAAAGCGAGACCCCAGACTCAAAAGAGCTGGAGTCAAGGGCTTTAATAAACCAAAGCGAACTCCGAGTCATCCTAAAAAGTCACATATTGTGGTAGCAAAGGTAGGGAATAAGATTAAAACTATTCGCTTTGGTCAACAAGGCGCTAAGACGGCTGGTAAACCTAAAGCGGGTGAATCAGCAAAAATGAAAGCCAAACGCAAATCTTTCAAAGCTCGTCACCGCAAGAATATTGCAAGGGGCAAAATGAGCGCAGCTTATTGGGCCAACAAGGTTAAATGGTAATAGAAGCATGACAGATAACGACAGAAATGAAGTACAGGTAGACCTAGACAAGTATCAGGCTATGTTACGAAAGATTGATGAATTAGAAGATGCTGCTGCAGCTGGTCCTGCACCCGCCGGACCCCCTCCTCCGAAGTATCAAGGAGTTAAGGATTTAGCATCAGCTATAGACTCTTGGAGAATTTTTCCTAGAGTATTTATTTCCACTTACATATATCTTTTGTACTATAGCGCAATGTGGTTCATGGGGCTTCCAGCTCCAACAATGGAACAAGCAGGTTTAATATCAGTAATAGTAGGAGCAGGTGCAGCATGGTTCGGTTTATACGCAAATACAGGATCGTCCAAAACATAGCATTACTATGTTTATTAACTTCGTGTGCTAGTATGTCACCCCCAAAGGTTGAATTTAGTGTCAACTTTGGAGTGTATGACCATTATACAGCACCTTTTTATATGCGTACTTCCCTAGGAAGAAGATGTTATGCTGATTTTGACATTATGGTTCGCTATCCCCACTGTTACTGGTAAGAAAAATGACGGTACAAATAAGTAGGAAAGATATAACTTCTGATGAGTTATTAGATTTACAATCTGAGACACGTTTTCTTAAATTACCAGTAGCTCCATATTTGGATCTACTCGGCATAACCCCGCTATCATCGCAGATAGCGATTATTAACGCGATAAATAATCCTAAATACAGGTTTATTTGCGCAGCATTATCAAGGCGTCAGGGAAAGACATATATAGCCAATATAATAGGACAGTTGGTATCTCTAGTACCAAATTCAAACATTTTAATTATCTCACCTAACTATGCGTTGTCTCAGATTTCTTTTGATCTGCAAAGAACGCTAATTAAGCATTTTGATTTAGAAATTAAAAGAGATAACGCCAAAGATAAAATAATTGAATTATCTAACGGTTCTACTGTTAGAATGGGATCTATAAACCAAGTAGACTCAACAGTTGGTCGCTCTTACGACCTAATAATA
>CAZKAL010000050.1:0-5375 GCA_964550995.1 uncultured Candidatus Saccharibacteria bacterium
CTAGAGTTTTCTTCTTCCAGTCTGTCATTTAGCAATCACTCTACTCGACATCTGTGGGGTCCCAGCAGGTTCTTAGATTTTTATCTAAACCCTTCAGTTTTTTCATATCGCTAGAGTCCAATTTGAAGTCAAACACATCAATATTCTGTTTTATTCGTTCTTCATGCGTAGATTTTGGCAATGGCACTGCACCAACTTCTATACACCAGCGAATCATAATCTGAGCAGTTGACTTACTGTGTTTTTTAGCAATTTCTACTAATGCTGGATCGTCCAAACCATTTCCATGTGCTATTGGTGAATAAGCTTCGACGACTATCCCGTTTTCCTTACAATATGCCAATAGCTCAGGTTGCTGTAGAAATACATGTAGCTCCACCTGATTAACCATAGGCTTAACTTTGCATGTTTTTAACAACTCCTCAAGATGTCTAACCGTATAGTTGCTAACTCCTATGGCTCTTGCCTGCTTTTTCTCATATGCCTCTTCTAGTAGTTCCCACGCCCTTGCCCGAGTCTTAGTCACCGGGAAGTGTAGTAGAAGCAAATCTATGTAGTCTGTATCTAGCTTTTTTAGGGACTTTAGTATACTTTTTTGTAACTTACCATCAGGTTGATTGCCATTCCATACCTTTGTCGTAATAAACACTTCTTCTCTTTTAGTACCTGATTTAGCTAAAGCCTTACCCAGGAAGCCTTCATTAAGATATATTTGTGCTGAGTCAAAATGAGTATATCCTGCATCTAAAGCCGACTTAACGGATTTGTTAACTACATTAGGCAAAACGTTCTTCCATAAACCTAGCCCGATTTGCGGTATCTCTACCCCATTACTTAGTTTTTGTTTACTAACCATACAATTAGTTTATCATCTTAGAAAGTTGTCTTTTTAAATCAATCAAATCTGTATATAAAATTGTCTTCATGCCTACGTGTCGTGCCCCATCAATATAGTTCTGACGATCATCTATAAAGACGCATTCATCGAGACGCACACCTAGGCGGTCTGCGGCAATTTCATAAGCCCGAGCCTCAGGTTTAGCAAAACCGATTTTAGCTGACTCTACTATATCTTCAAAATGCTCTTCCAAAACACTATAATCCATTAAACTAGCTAGCCCGCTTTGGCCAATATTTGATAGCATACTAATTTTATAAGTCTTGCTTAGAACTTTAGTATATTCCAATAGTTCTGTATTAAACCCATTTATTTTATTCTGGACTTCGAACCATTCAGCTCTTGTTATACCTAAGTGCTTTGCTATAGGGTTAATACCGCTAGGGATTAAACCCTTGCTGGCATCAAAAAATATTTGTTCTATTAGGCCCTCGTCTTTTTCTAAATCACCACCGAAATGTTTGTATACTTCGCCAAAACTGTCTATATAAACAACGCCAAAACAATCAAATATAATTGCCTTAATCATAGTTCTGCCCAGTTTTTTCCTATGGTGACATCTACTTTTAGTTTAACTCCCAGATCTGGTTTAATGTTTTCCATCACCTCCTGCATCATTTTAGATATTTTTTCGGCATCTTTTTGCTTGCACTCTACCATGATGCTGTCATGTACCTGCATAATCTGGTTCGGCCAGATAGATGTAGGGGCTTGGATCTTGGATCTTGGGATTTTTCCATCATCTAAGCTCTTCGATCTAAGCTCTTCGAGTCGTTTTTCTACGTGACTCATAGCCATTTTGGTTAAATCTGCCGCACCACCTTGTATCGGCATATTTATGGCTGCCCGATAAGCTCCCTCTCGTACCATAAAATTACTAGACTGCACATCAGGAGTTGGCCTGCGCCTACCCATTATCGTCTCTACGTAGCCTTTGTTCTTGGCATCATCCTTAAATTTATCTATCATCGCCTTAAGGCTTGGACGGGCTTCAAAATACTTGTCTATAAATTCTCTTGCATCTGCATAGCTAATACCTGTTCCTGTGCTAAGTCCGTGGACCCCCTGACCATACAAAATGCCAAAATTAACAGCCTTGGCCGCATACCGCATCTCTTTTGTGACTTCTTCTGGCTTAACACCTCCTATCAATGCAGCAGTTTCAGTATGGATGTCTCTACCAGCATTAAATGCGTCAATCATGGGCTGATCTCCGCTCATAGCTGCAGCAATTCGTAACTCAAACTGACTGTAATCTGCACTAATAATTACATTGCCCTTTTCTGCTATAAACCCTTTCCGAATCTCGCGTCCCAACTCGGTACGCACAGGTATGTTCTGCAAATTCGGGTCAACACTACTAAGACGACCAGTAGAAGCAACTGTTAGGTTCATCGTGCTATGGACTCGATCATTCTCATCAACCATCTTTGGGAGCGGGTCTACGTAGGTACTTTTAAGTTTTGAGAACTCCCTAAACTCCTCAATATAATCAATTATCGGATGTTGATCTTTTAGTTTTTGTAGTACATTTGATGCGGTACTATAATTTCCGTTTTTACCTTTTTTGACTCCAGCAGTTGGCAACTCTAATTTATCAAAAAGTATTTCGGACAATTGACCCGGGCTTGCGATATTGAACTCTTGATCAGCATACCCATATATAGTTTGTTCGACGTCACTAACCCTGTCCTTTAAATCATCAGAAAGTTTGCTAAAGAATCCTACATCCAGCTTCATTCCATTGCGTTCCATTCGTGCTAACACTGGTATTACAGGCCACTCTACATCCTCTGCCATTTTTATCAGACTAGTTACCTCGCTCATTTGTTCGCTCTGCAAATTAGCAACCTCGCGTATTACTGCCGTAACTTCACCAGCTTTGGTGAGTAGCTCGTCGTCATCTATATCTTCTAGCTCTGTTTCGTAACCTAAATCTGTACTAGCCTGCCCGCTCAACGATTGGTCGCGTCTTAAACTATCTACAATAAACGCGCCAACAAGTGTATCGTGTGAAACTTTTGGCAGTTCAAGACCAAGCTCTAAAAGTACCTTTAGACTGTTTTTAATATCATGCCCTATAGCACTACTGGGTAAATTCAGAGTTGTCAGATTTCTTACCTTACGCAAATCAACGGCATAACAAGTCTGCTTGTCAGCTAGCAACATTACGGTAGGACTCTTGCCGTGTTTCTGAGCAGAACGAGCATGCAAAACTATGTCGCCCTCTAGTTTAATTTTTTTGATATCTTTGTCAGATCTTACCTGAACAACATCCGGTATTTTTAATTCGTGTGCTGATACATTTGGAGCAATATTTTCTGTATTAGTAGCCTGCATTCCTTCAGGAAGGTTGCGTAGCAAACTCCGAAATTCTAGTCGCTTCAATATACCTGCAAGCTTTTCTACGTCTAAATTATTGATATCCATTTTTTCAAGATCAAGACCAACAGGTGCATCGTCATAAAGACGAGCAACTTCTTTGCTCATGTATGCGGATTTCTTGCCGACCTCGAGTTTTTTAGCCAAATTTGCCTTTATCAAAGCTAGATTTTCATAGATTTCATCTAGCGTTTCATACTCTCGTAACAGTTCCGCTGCTCCTTTTTCACCAATTCCCGGGACCCCTGGTATATTGTCACTACTATCACCCTTTAGTGCTTTTGAGTCCAAAAATTGATCAACTCTTATGCCGTATTTTTCCTCGAAGGCTTTCGGGTCAAATCTCTCAATATTTGTTAGCCCTTTTTTTAAAGCATACAAATGTGTGTGCTCATCTAAGCTCTGCAAAGCATCCAAATCTGATGTTATAAGCATCGTTTCTAGGCCTGCTTTGTGAGCTTTAATTGCCATTGTATGCATAATGTCATCAGCTTCATAATCGTCAAACTCATACAACGGCCAGTTAAATGCCTCTAAAACTTCATGCAATATAGGGATTTGCTCGTAGAAATCCGCTGGTGCAGGTTTTCTACCTGCTTTGTACTCAGGATATATCTGTAATCTTTTTCTTATATTAGTTTTAGGTTTGTCCCATGCGACACAAACATAGTCTGGCTTTAACCTTTTTATCAATTCTAAAGATAGTGCGCAAAATCCGTAAACACCACCAGTCGGTGTGCCATCCTTGGTTGAAAGATTTGGCATGGCATAGTAACCCCTATAAAAGATGCTTTTTCCATCAATAATAGCTAGTTTCTTTCGCTCAGACATATAATAAGTATACTACTTTGTAAGTATGAAATGGCGGAACTGTAGGCTATTGTGCTATCTACTGACTACTTGAGCGTTAGCTTTTCTAAGTTCTTTTAGTTTGTACATCTTATCATCTGCTCTACTTAACAAAGTATCTATAGTATCACCCTTAATATACGTTGCTAAACCAACACTACTAGATATTACTAGACCACTTTCAGCTTCATCTTCGTTTAATTCTTCACAGAACCCCACACTCGCAAGATCTACTGCATCCAATATCCTTCTAACTATCCCCGTTAAATTCAATTCTGCTTCATGCCTTCTGTCTTCTTTAATCTTTACACGTTTTTCTGTTGTTATATCTATTAGAATGTCATTTCGTCTGTCCCGCTTTACAGCCACAAACACAAACTCATCACCTCCAATTCTAGCGATAAACTCATCTTCTCTGGCCATAGCATTTATGCTTTGAGCAACAAATATGATTGCATCATCTCCTTTAGGGTGCCCCAGGGTGTCGTTAATTGTCTTAAGGCCATCTATATCGATTACAGCGACTTCAATTTTATCTCTATCATCACTATCTAACAGCCTACCTAACTCCCTCTCAAAATACCTCCTATTGAAAATACCTGTAAGTGGGTCTCGTGTATTTTCATTTTCTAGATCTTCATTACGTGCAGTAAGAGTATTGTTTGCGTCTTTCATAGTTGCTAAATTAAATAAAAGATTATCGATCACTACGTCTTTGACTGCGAGTTCACCCAATAAATCAGGAACATATCCAGGTATTAGTGCCCTATCGGCAGTGTCCGTAGGTATATCGCATCCATCTAGATAATAATCTAGTAGTGCTTTAATTCCATCATCAGCTACCACCAATTCAGGCGATTTATATAATTTACTCTCGGGTATCGGTTCTTTATCGCACATAAGTCTTACTTTAAATTGTTCACTAATTTTATCATAACAAGCATCATAGTTAATTATATTACATAAACATAAGTCCTATAGAATATATCTTGCTAGTAGCGTTTCAGGTCTATATATTTTTATTCAACAGCGGCTTCTTGGAAATTTTCAACACTAGCGCCGTGATTCATAGACTAAACATTCTAAAAATCGGGTAGTTTTTGTTGTCCGGGTTTATTTATATACAAATCGTTTCTTAAAAAATCAGCAACATAAACTATACTAATTTCTTTTCAATAAGCTCCTCTAGCCCCTCCATGGTGTTACTTTCATTTAGCAATGTCTTATCAGATTTAGCCTTTACCCC
>CAZKAL010000051.1:0-5346 GCA_964550995.1 uncultured Candidatus Saccharibacteria bacterium
TCCTTTCGCTCCCTACCCCAAGCCCCTGTTAGTGTTCGTAAAATGTTCGTTATTACAATAAAAAACTATAAAAACATATATAAATACTAAAAAGTCAAATAATGCAAATCTAAACAGGGGTGAAGTAGGGGATTTAATATACAAGGAAAGTAAATCGTGAAAAAGCAAGTGATTTCACATAGTAAGTGTGGATAACTATAGCGGTTGCAAATATTACGACACACTAGACTAGTTGGAGACTATAGAAATATTGTAATGAGTGTATGTATATATAGAAGCGTTGTTGGGTAGTAATGCATGCAAAAATATACGAAAAAGATCGGTAGACTCAAGAACCCCCCTATTCGGGGGGTATTCCAATATACCTACTAACATAAACTATAGAGTCGCAAAATATACATTGTGCGACATCATGTCTATGTTCGCTTTGTGTCCTCTACTAGCCTTATTTTATGCTTCATTTTTCGTATTTTTTCTGGTTCTCATACTTTTTATTTTTTCTGCTACACTGCTCTTCTATTCTGCAAAAAAATTACAATATAGGGCTCTTAACAAGTTTTTAAACTAATCCGTGAAAACCGCATCTTTGCCTAATTAATCTTGTTCGTAAAACGTTCATATTTTTGTATTTTACTAAATTATATAGAGCGAGGGATTTTATGCCAATGTGTATGTGGCTTTTGCTACGCGCTTGAACTGAGGTTTGCCTTGCAGGTTCAATAGAATAGTAGTTTCCTTAACGAATCGTTTTTTTAGGACTCTCTTAACTATTTCGTCTCTGTGTAGTGGTTCGCCTGCCGCTTTAAGGACCTCTGTTATAACATCGGCGACTGTCCCCTGTTTAAAGCCCCATTCCTTTAGGGCGTATATACCGCGTCCTACTAGGATGAATCTTTTATCTTTGATTAATTCGTTGTGAATAGCTTGTGTGGTTACATCTTTACGTTTGAAGTCTGACTTACGGATAGAAGCTGCAATTTCGTTGAAGTGCATTTGCTTACCGTTTTCATATAATATTACATATATTTTGTCTCTAATATTCTTCGGGTTAACCATCGGCCATTTTATTAGTCCCCATCGGCCATTTAAGGTAGCTAGGTTTTTGCTTGTTCCTGCTAGTGCTTCAACTTTTTTGTGATCAGGGTGACCCATTGCACCAGCAATTTCTTTAATGTTTACCGGCTTACCAATTTTCTTTACTGCATCAATAACGCTTCCTACGTTTTCGCGGACACTCTTTTCACTGTGTTCAGATTTAAGACTTGCGGAATTATAAAAATGATCGTTTTCGCCAACATGAGTTAGCCCTGGAGCTAGCTGAACTAAGAACGCAACACGTGAGTGATCAATTTTAGTCGCATCTTTAACTAGTTTTTCAGCTATATCTTTTACTCTTGCAACTCCACCCATATCAGAAATGTGTTGTCCTACAGTAGACTCTATATCGCTAATGTGCGGGAGTTCCTTCTCTGCTGCGTCTTTAAGTTTTGTAATGACAGCTTTTTCTAGCTGACGGACTCTTTCTCTTGTAATACCTAGCAACTCACCAATTTGCTCTAGTGTTTCTCTTCTGTCATAAAGACCAAATCGACGTGATATTATCTCACGTTCACGTTCACGTTCAATAGTGTTTAGGATATCTCCTACTGCTTTTTCAACGTTTAGTACTGGGTTTGTTGTTGCTGTTTCAGCCATAAATCTCACTTTCTTTAATCTATTGTATAACAAACATTACAAAAGGTCAACATCTAATTTCTTATATGTTTACTTTACCAGTAATTCGCGATTTGTGCACTAAAAATATATGTCAATATTACTACGAAATATCCTCTGCTCTCTGTAAACATTGTGGACAACTAAATAGAAGTATTGCCAAAGTCGTTGTGTTTAATGCAAAGTTGGATTTATTTCTTTTTAGTGCTCTTTTTTGTAGTTTTTTTAGCACCCTTTTTTGCAAATCGTCCCCTGCCCTTTTTCTTGGGAGCATCAGATATCATCTTGATAGCCTGTTCCTCGGTGATAGATTCTGGGTCTATGTCTTTTGGTATTCGTGCGTTAGTCTTGTCCTTTTTTAGATATGGACCATAAGGGCCGTTTAGAATTTGAATTTCTGCTTTCTCGAAGGTTTTAATAGGCTTTCGTTTCTCGGTTATTGTGTTTATTATTGACTGCGCCTCTTCTAGTGTAATTGTCATTGGGTCGTGTGGTTTTATTGAAAAAAATGCTTTTTCAACTTGTACATACGGCCCAAAACGTCCAATATTTGCTTTTACGTCTTTGCCGTCAGTCGTTTGTCCAACAAGCCTTGGAAGCTTGAACATTTCTAATGCGTCTTCAATAGTTACAGTCTCTATCCTTGAGCCTTTAGGCAAAGGCGCAAAGCGAGGTTTTTCTTCGTCAGTGGCCTCACCGAGTTGCAACATAGGACCAAATCGGCCAAATCTTGCAATAATCATCTTTTTTGTCTTTGGATCTATACCAACTTCTCTTGTTTGGGATACTTTTGAACGGTCGATATCACCAGATTTTTCAATAAGCTCATGAAATGGAGTGTAGAAATCTTTCAGCATCTTGTTTCGTTCTAGTTGGCTGGATGCAATTTTGTCAAAATCAACCTCCACATTAGCCGTAAAGTCGTAGTCCACAACTTTTGCAAAATAATCAGTAAGGAAATCGCTAATTACTTTTCCGGTTGGGGTTGGTACGAGTTTTCCCTTATTGGAACCAGTATTTTCTGTCTGTATTTCACGAGTAATTTCACCCGAATTAAAGATTAGCTCAATTACGTCGCGTGGCTCTCCTTCGCCCTCTCCTTTTTGAGCATAGCCTCGGTTCTGTACGGTGCCAATTATGGTGGCATAGGTGCTTGGTCGGCCAATTCCAAGCTCCTCTAATTTCTTAACTAAGCTACCTTCAGTAAATCTTGCTGGAGGTCTAGCAAATACTTGTCTTGCTGTAGCGTTTTTTATATCTAGACTTTGGTTTGTTTCTAGTGTAGGTAAAATATCAGGATCTTTGCTTCCTGAGCCATATACACGCAAGAAACCGTCAAATTTAATGACCTCACCCTTTGCAATGAATACACGTTCTCCGGAGCTGATGTTAATTGTTACGGTCGTTTTTTCCATAATCGCAGAGGACATTTGGCTAGCTAGTGTTCTGTTGCGAATCAAGTTATATAATTTTTGGTCGTATTCATCAGACGTGACTTGAACTTTGGCCATGTTTGTTGGCCGGATTGCTTCGTGTGCTTCCTGAGCAGTTGATGATTTAGTTTTGAAGCTACGAACTTGTGAATACTTTTCTCCGTATTCGCTAATAATGAATGTTTTTGAGGCATTAATTGCCTGACCAGACAGGAACAGTGAATCGGTTCGCATATATGTTATATGACCATTTTGGTATAACCTTTGAGCACTAGCCATGGTTGCTCTTGAGCTAAATCCAAGTTTAGCATTTGCGTCTTGCTGCAGTGTACTAGTAGTGAAAGGTGCTCCCGGATTGCGTTTACCGGGACTTATAGCAATGTCTGCAACTTTGTATGATGCATTTTTTAAAGATTCTAAGAATTCCTGGGCTTCTTTTTCAGTACCAAATCGCTTGTCTAGTTCTGCCTTTACTTCTGTGTCATTAGCTCGGAAAAGTGCTGAAACCTTAAATACGGATGAGCCTTCAAACCCTTCAATCTCTCGTTCGCGTTCTACTAATAGCCTTACAGCTGGTGACTGAACACGCCCAGCGGATTTCCCGCCTGGTACTTTTTTCCACACAACTGGGGATAGCTCAAAACCAACAATCCGATCAAGTATTTGTCGAGCTTGTTGAGCTTCAACTAGCTTCATGTCTACAG
Organism: uncultured Candidatus Saccharibacteria bacterium; assembly: GCA_964550995.1. Taxonomy (GTDB): domain Bacteria; phylum Patescibacteriota; class Saccharimonadia; order Saccharimonadales; family SZUA-47; genus CAZKAL01. Next base: position 3,851 of record CAZKAL010000051.1, read on the forward strand.
TCCGTGGATTCTTCACAGCCTGCTCAATAGCAGACTTAGTAATTTCGTGAAATACGATTCGCTTGGTAGTTTTTATATCTAGTTTTAGTGCTTCGCACAAGTGCCAAGCTATAGCTTCCCCTTCGCGGTCTTCATCAGTTGCGAGCCAAACCTCCTCAGCCTCTTTTGCTGCCTTTCGTAGCTGTGCCACAGTCTTTTTCTTATCAGAATCAATCTCATAAATTGTCGTAAACTCATTATCGACATCGATAGGCGGCGGGCCTCCACCTTTGGTCTTTTTTGCAATCGAGCGGACGTGTCCTATGCTAGATAGAACCTTAAAATCTTTGCCTAAATATTTCTCAATTGTTTTGGCCTTTGCAGGGCTCTCTACTATGACAAGATTTTTACTCATTGTTTCCTTATTGCTTAGTCGTTAGTGTTTAGTATATAGGACTTTTGTGTATATATGTATCGTTGGCCATGTTAGCTTAATATTTCGGAAATTACAAATACTGTGCAAGTTACTTGATGTGCCAGCCTCCTATTTCGTTTTCGTACACCTTGCCGTTTATTTCTAACATTGTCATGTGCTTTTGGAACTCGGTGGTCTCTAGGGTTACTCCTCTTAGGAGTTCGGTGGAATCGTGTATTCCTGAGGATATAGCTAGCAATATAGCCGACTCTTGTTTGTTATCGCCCTCTAGTTTTTTTAGCACTGTTAGGATCTATATTAAGCATAGCTAGGATATCTTGAGCACTCGTTATCATTACAGCATGACCATCTTTTATAATTTGGTTTGTTCCTTGGCTCATGGTGCTTGTTATTGTCCCAGGGAAAGCACAGACTGTTATACCTATACTTATGGCATTGATTGGCAGTATTTAGGCTTCCTGAGCATTCAGCAGCCTCAGGAATGATTACGATGTCGCCTTAGAGCCGCTATTATTCTGTTGCGGTTTAGGAAATCATAGCGAGTAGGGACATGTTTAGGTGGGTCTCACTAATTAGGCTTCCATCTCTCAGAATTTTGCGAGCTGTGTTCTCGTGACTTGTCGGATAAATTTTATCTAAACCTGATGACAAGACAGCGATTGTTCTACCATTTTCAGCTAATGCTGTCTTATGAGCAATAGTATCTATCCCAAAAGCCAGACCACTGACAATTACTACCCCTACCCTGACTAGTTCAGTTACTATCTGCTCGGTTATTTGTTTGCCATAAGGGGTAGGTTTACGGGTACCAACCACAGCTACAGTTGGTGCTGAGAGTATCTCGTTCGGATCCATTCCTCTGTAATGTAATTGTTTAACCTTATCGGGGAGGCGGCCTAACTTACTGGATAATGGCTTTTTTAGGATAAGCTTTTTCATGTTAGTTAAAGTATAAGTGAGTTGGATATGGTTGATCAAGCCTGAGCGGCACAAAGAGCTGTTCACTCGCTTACCGTATCTATGGATATGATTCATACGATAAACAACTCTCTCTGCTCACTCAGGTCTCACTCAACTATTA
>CAZKAL010000052.1:0-4534 GCA_964550995.1 uncultured Candidatus Saccharibacteria bacterium
AGGGCCGCGATTACGTATAAGATTCTGTGTAGTGGTGTTGTTTTCATTTTATTTTCCTTTTGTTTGTTGTTGCCCCGAAGGGCGTTGGTTAATCCAATAGTGTTTCATCTAATAATGCATCAAAATCTTCGTTTAATATAGAATCTTCCTCATATCCTTTTTCTATACAATGAGAACAAAACTCACTCCATCTTTCAGCAATAAAGTCTTGAATTTCAATTTTAATTTGTTTTTTGTCCATTTTTAATTATCCTTTTATAGATTTAATTTCTTCTGACAAGTTCGCCAAGACCAATTCAGCCTCTTCTAGCGTCATCTGTATAGATTCTTTCGTACAAAGATCAAATATCTCGATACAATCAAATTCATCTGTTAATATTACAAAATCATTAATTTTTTTCATCTTTTGAAATTCCTTTTTATTAGGGGCTTTCGCCCCGTTTGGTTTATTTAAGTTCTGCTTTTATAGCTTTTTGATATTCTGTATTAGCTAGTTTGTAGTCAGCTTGAAAAGTCGGTCTTAAATTTTCTGCGCCAACTTCTCTTAATTCTTGTTTTAGTTCTTCAATTCTTTCTGCGCATATTACTAAAATTGATTTATTGTTAGTTAAAGTTTTTCTTCTTTTGATATATCTTCCAAGACCTTTTTTCTTTCCTGTGATATTTCTTTTTGTCATCTTAGTCATTTTTCTGTCTCCGTTGTTTTGTTTGATGTTAAGACAATACTTGACATTACATGACAATACAAGACACATTGACAATTATTTTTCATCTTTTTTTCAGACAATAAAAAAAGCCCCACTAATTAAAGTGAGGCTCAAACCAAAACAACAACGGAAAAAGGAAGTATCCCGTGAGTGTTTAATATTATAACATTGTTTTAATGATAATCAAATATCAATTATTGGAAAATTATTTCCTATGATAACCTCGGACACATATTGAGCGGGCGTCTTCTCTAGCCATTCCGGCAGCGGTTCGCCGTCTTCGTCTTTGGGTATCCTAACCTGGATCGCTTCATTATCGGGATAAGTATCCATGTAATATTGATATGTATAGGGAGCAAAAACGTACTCGTCTATATGTTTGACTAGCCATTTGCCTTCGTGTTCAAATTCTGACTCAAGGGCAAAAGTTCCGCCCTGTAAGTCACTACTTGCGTAAACTCCTTTGCTTTCCTCGTCCCAATGATTAGCGAATAAAACCGCCGTCATTGGTGCGCCTGCGTCAAAGATAGCAAGCTTTAAATCAATGGCTTGTTCTTGCGTGTCTGTTTGTGGGTATTTCATTATCTCTCCTTATGGCACATCGTTGACGATGTCTGCGACAGTCATGTTATACATTTGGAATATACAATTTGCCTCAGTTCCACTATCTTGCAATAAAGGGTATGTATCACCATCGCCCATACGCCACCAGTGTTTAGGTTGAGTTCCTAATGTTGATAAATCAAACGGGTCACCACTATTATAAATTGAACTGACATTTGCAGACTGATCAGAGTCCCAAACCGCCAACTCATCAACCTTGCAAGAGTTGCGCATGTAGTTCCCGCTCGTATATCTACCGACTCTAAAATTTTGACCCGATATTGCACCACTGTAACCATAATTTGAATTACTGTTTGTGGTGGACTGTACTACACCATCAACGTATATACTAAAACGGCTGTAATAATCGTTTATACTACCACTTGCAACTCCAGTAGTACCGCCATCGTAAGTAATAAGAATATGCTTCCAATCACCTCTAGGCACTGAGTTATTGGGGGTTTCTAATTCCAAGTTATTAAAAATAGTACCATACTCTAAAGTAACTGTTTCATCATTACCTCTGTATCTAAGACGCATGTGTCCATCAAAAGAAGAAGCAGATCCGAAATATAATATAGTTTGATTACTATTACTGCTTGTCCCACCTTTGAAATATAGTGAAATACTCCAAGCATCAGAAGCACCCGAACCGTTGCCAACCCTACCTAAGACACCATCAAGCAGTGAGGCATTTGCACCTAAATAATCTTGGTTTTGGAACTGTATTGATTTACTATTTGAAAATGGAGGGTTGCTCACATTGATTGTGATAGTCTCTGAATCTTCACCAAAGTAATTTATGGCTTTAGCTGTTGGCGTGTAAGTCCCTGCTGTTAAACTTGAGCCACCAATTAATTTTCTTAAATTACCATCTACAGTAACCACGCCCGAAGGAAGAGAATCCCATTCATAAGCAACTCCATAATCAGCAGTCAATTCATAGTTTAGTGTATCCCCTACGGTAAGGTTAACAGAAGTGTTTGATGTAATAACTGGGATCTCTCCTGTTGAGCCCGATGTTTGAAATATAGCATTTAAAGCATCACAAGCTTCTGTAGGTGTAGCCCCGTAGGTATCTCCATTTTGATCTACAATATCTGTATGACTAAGATTGCTTACTAAATCAAAGTTTTTGGCTGTGTCGGTAATTGATACCAAACTAGAATCGACAGTAGCATGTAATGAGTTTAAAAATTGCGCTCCGTTTGCATCTTCAATGAAAATTGCATTAGCTTCACTGTCTCTATAAATTGTTGTCGACATTAGTCGTTCTCCTTATATCTAACTACTTGAATTACTGTACCTGCATTAATTAAAGTGCCCGAAGAGGAAAGTTTTACTTGTAGACTTATGGGGTTATCTCTAGTATTTAAATCACCCATGTAAATTAAATCGGGAGTCAATGAAAATCTATAACCTAAACCGCTACCCTCATCAAGTCTTCCTAGTCTTTTTTGAAGTGTATAAGAACCCGCCCCTGTTCCTAGTGAGTATCTAAACTCAAGAGAGGCATTATTAGTGCTAGGGGTCACTGTGAAGTCATTACGGATTAGTATTGTATCACCTAAGTGTAAACCTGTAGGATCAATAGCACCAACACTTGTATCCATCAGTTCTACAACGTTACCATCGGGTTTGTAAGAGTCATTGGAAAAAGCACCAAGTCCATCATTCGGTATTGTTGTCCAAGTGTCTGCAACAAGTGAAATTGGGGTTGTGGTTGTTGAGGTATCATTGTAGTCAATAAACCCACCAAGAAGCCCTGCTTCCGCAAAGCTCCATTGGTTATTTTCTACTACTATTAATTTTTTTGCCATTTTTAAGCCTCCTTAGCTTGGTAATAATGGATTGTTAAGCAACACCCTTAGTCTAACTAAAGGTATTGCTGTGGGTTTACTATGGGCTACATTCTACTTGTAGTGTACTAGCAGAGAATGTATGAGGTAATGTATTAACTGGTGTAATTGTGATAGAATCTGTACCGAAGTTAGTTAACCTGTCAGCCGTGTTTCCATTCCAATCACCAAGCCTTACCCATAGTTTAGGACTAGCTAAGTTTGCATTATCACTAACTAAGTCAGCTAAACATTTAGTTGGATTTTGTGCTAGGTCGGCAACATCACTCTCGGAGAGAGCTTTATCATAGAATGAAATCATTCCTATTTGACCTAACACTCTTAATATATCTGCTCCAGCAGGATAATAACCTATGTAGCAATCATTCCCCGCAAGACCGTTTCCTAGTGCATTAGATTGAGTCATTGAGCCCGCTAAAGCTCCATTAATAAAAACCTTCATAGTAGTTCCATCGTAAGTAGCATATACATGGTTCATGCCTGTAGTAGGTAGAGCTAATGTACTATTCAGAGTTGTTGGGACATTAGAAGAATCTCTCAAGCCTAAAGTGAGTCTAGTACCTCCACTTGTAGTATATAGAATATATCCACCCGAACTCCCCCCCACTGTTTCCTCTCTACCTAAGAGTAAACCCTCTTGAGTAGAGCCTTCCAACCAACCACCAAAAGATATAGAACCACCATACTGTAAGGCGTTGTTTAGATCATAGTATTGATTATTTCCATTAAGGTCAACTAGGTTCATATTGTAAATACTCGGCTCACCTGGTGTTAATGGTTTGCCTTGTGCGTTTGTTAAAATATCGCCTGTCTCACTTCTGAGATACGAATAGTACTGAATCTCTTCTAAAGTCAGCGCTCTGTCAAATGGGATAATCTGCTTTGTGTCCATGTCGGCTGATGTTGCACTTTTGCCAACTGTACCAAAGTCAAATGTTCTTCCTGTGACATCAACAGTTTCCTTCAAGACTCCATTTACATAATAAAGTAAATCGTCACCACTACGAACAAAACCAAATTGTGTTCTGCTTGTTGTAAGTATGTAAGAAGTCAAGGCAATGTCATTTGCGCCTGTGGTATCCCTTAGATACATATAGTTATCTGCAAGTGCTAGAATAGCTGAACTTCCTGCTGTCTGCTCTAGGAAATACTTAGTTGTACCAAGAGTATTAATACTTGTGTCGATCATGTAAGACCAGTCACCAGTCAAGGCAGGTAGTCCACTCATGTTATCATCTAGATCAAAAACAACTCTTGCATCACGATAAGCACTAAACTCGTCAGCGTACAACTTGGCAACATCTTGCCCGTCTGTGGGATTAAGGTTCGCACTCGTACGCATTTTCAACGGGTCAGCTGTGAGTG
>CAZKAL010000053.1:0-4515 GCA_964550995.1 uncultured Candidatus Saccharibacteria bacterium
CAATGCATACGGGCAGCAATTTGAGGATCTTCATCTAATGCAAAGATATTCACAACTCAACTCCAAAGTTGTTTTTGGGTCTTAGCGGGTGCATTGTACCGTTCGGTTTCTTTGTCTGTCAACCAATCTCTCATCAAATTTTCAAAATCTGGCCTAAATCCATTTTGGGTAACCCACTCTGAATAGTAACCAACCAAGTCTTGCACTTCTTCCAAGTTGTCTGACAACTCTTCAGTGGTAAGCTTATAATTTTGAGAAACTTCATCAAGTAGATAGAGAATGTTTTTTAAAGTTGCAACGGGGTCCATATCAATCACCTCTCTTAAACTGTTAAGGCTTTGTAAATTTTGTAATTACTATCAACAACACCGGTAATCTTAAAACGTTTCATCTCTTTAAGACCCGGATAATCATAAGGAGGAGCGAAAATATCAATCATACGGGCAAAACTATTAGCCTTCAACCAGTGGATATTTCTGTGCGTTGCAGACAACGTGCTAACATCCCCTAGCTTCATGTTTACATTAGAAACCTCCCTTAGTAAGACTTCATTTCCTAGTGTGTCAGGTAATAAATCATAATTTATTACATGAACATCGCCTTTAATACAATTGGCTACACCAGTCATACCAGGATGATCGTGGAGATAGATTTCTTCGTTAGGCTCAAACTCTAGTAGAGATATTTGAAAAGTTTGTTCGCCGTGTATCTTACGAATCTCTGGAAAGTCATTATGTTCATTTTTATACTTATCGTATTCATCTTTTAGGTCAGAGTCGTTAATGTCAAGCTGGTCACTTAAACTCGCCGCAATTTGTAGATACGTATCTTGGTCTAACTCTTTATTGTTTAGCTGATCAGCAATCCGCTTTACTTGTTTGTTGAATTCTTTCCAACTCAGTTTTTGCGAAGAACAACCGGATAGTAAAGGCATACAAGCACTAAGACCTAGAAAGCCTTTCATGTTTAATTTTATAAAACTACGTCTGCTTGGTTTGCACATTATTAACTCCTTTTTTGTTTATTTTTCTCTAGAAAGTTTTTTTTGTGGGTTTTTCTATATTTTACTAGCCTTCTAATATAGATAATGTAAGGGGAGAACGCCCTGTTAGAGTGTAAATTGTGGTTGAATATCTCAAAACCACAACATATACCAAAAAGCCATTTTATCAATAAAATAACACTCTAAATAAATAACTATACACTATACTATATAAGACAGTAATACAACTATGTATAATGTGTGAGATTTTCCCAAATATGCGATTTTAAGGTGGGCAAGAGGCAAGAAATTTTTTTCACCAATGTTTTTATTGGGTTTTTGCAACAAACAGCCCCATAATTGGTATATTCAGGATCAGAATATGTAGGTACATTTAGAGTATGAGTCTTGATATATACCAAAAATGGAGTCGTTTTTAGGTTGAAATACGCTCTTTGGCGTCAAAAAGTGTTTTGACTAGGTAGAAAAGTAGACTTTTGGTCTCCGCACTAGGTAGAAAAGTAGACCTTTTTTAAAAAACCCAGTGTTTTTAGGCCATTAAATCGTTATAAGAGTTTACAAATAGTGGAATCATTATTACAAATACCGTAGCTGTGGCCATTATTTCCACAATCTGATACGATATGTACCGTATTTTCCTTTAGCCCAGGCGTCACCTACAAGCGTCATTCTAAAACGAGGCAAGCACGTACCAATGGTTTTGGGGTTACGGTTACGTCCGCCCCACCCAGCACCCTCAAACCTAGCGACTCGCCATAAGCGACCGTTAGGAATATTATATGGAGGGTGCCACCTATAATTGTATTTAGCCATATAATCCGCTCGTTTTTGAGCTATTTGTTGGGCTGTTAAAGGTTGGGGTGTAGCGTCTTGAGCCATCACAGTTAAAGGTAAAAAACACATCATTATAAACAAAAATCTCATTACCACTCCTTCAGTAACTAACTAACGATTAGACTGCGTTCGCAGCCTTCTTAAATTATTATCTAAAGTATCATTTTGTATTAATAAAGAACTAATTATACTGCTAATAGCCTTATTAATTTCTACTGAATCATCATGTACTTGGGATAACTTTGTTTGAGCATCATCTATTGGTTCGTCTAATGGTATGTCATCCTCATATACCTTGCTACCTGAACATTCCATACAGAATGACTCCGTTCCAATGTGAGGCTTAGTATAGTGAGCATACCTGCCCATTAAATCAGAATTGCGATGTAGCAAATCACATGCCTCTGCTATTTTATTAATAGTATCAGAATTACGTGCAACCACGTTACCAGGGGTCGCTACAAATAAACTGTATACATTATAACTTAGTGGTGAAATTAACAAGCCGGATAACACACCGATCGCCCAACTCCTGAGTGTAGGTCTGTAATTCATCAGCTTGTTTTTTAACGAAGTAAACATTTGGCCCTCCAATATGGGTATTGTAGTACGTATACTATACAAACACAAGTATTATATAATACAAAAAAACTCACCCCGCATCCTACAGGAATGAGTTCTGTAACAAATTATTTAATAAGTTACTTTTTAAAGGCTTTGTAGCCCTGGTAACAGCAGAATACGATGATTCCAAGCACCAAGACATGCCAACCATTTGTAAGATCAATTGTAGGCATCTTTACCCTTTCTTGTTAAAGAATATCTCCTTAAAAAAGTAAACTCCTTTTAGGATAGATGTATTAGTATTAATACACTAAATACAATACCTATCTGACTAAAAAACCTTTTTATATAAAATACTGCGATTTGTCTGTCTGGTTTTGATACATATTGTTCAATATGCATATTGGATCAATTTTTTGATAGACCTCCCCCTGTAGCTCTTATGGAACTCACTCCGCTTCGCTCCGTTCGTTGTTGCTCGCTTCGCTCGTCTAGTATTTTAAACACTTAAACACAGGTTTATTCTTCGCTTGCCGCTCAGAATAAATATTAGTATAAGCTCTATCTATAATAGCCACGAGAAGACCCTTTCCCAAGCAGAAAATCGGAAACTTTCCAATTTTGTCCAAAATAATTTTTTTTGCGTTACTCGCTGACTGTTAAACAATTTGCGATTTTGATGGATTGGGCTTGACTCACTGCACAAATCATGCTATATTTCGCTGACTGTTAAACAACTGGCGATCCTCAAGGATTAGGTTATACAAGGCCGAGTGGCGGAATTGGCATACGCACCAGACTTAAAATCTGGGGTCCAATATGGGCATACGGGTTCGAGTCCCGTCTCGGCTAATACGGGGATGTAACTCAGATGGTAAGAGTGCCGTTCTTATAAAGCGGTGGTCGTGGGTTCGAGTCCCACCATCCCTATTTCTCGCTGACTGTTCAACAACTGACGTATCCTCAAGGATACGGTGTGACACACCGCGTGTCCCCCGGCGAGGTCATTGAACGCTGGTAAACAATATGAAAGGTTCCTTTACTAGCGATGACCCGTAGTAAAGCAAAGTTTACCATCCAAAAAATCGATTCCTGCTGACTGTTCAACAAATGACGTATCCGTAGGGATACGATGTGACATACATCATAGCACAATCGGTCAATACACACTAATTGACACAAGTCGTTGGTGTCAAAGGACTTACGTTCGCATCGCGGGCCGGGCCGCTCTAAGTCGTGGTGTAATAAAGAGTTATAACAAAAAAAACCCAACCACCATATTGCAGTGAAGGATGAGGCACTGCAGGTGATTGGGAGGAGAGATTCAACCCGACCACCCAACACAAGCGATGAGACAACCTGCGTAGGTGATCGGGCGGACGTGGTTACTTTACTGTTTGGTGATTGAGGATTCCAAAACTGAGGATAACAGATCGGAAATTGCGGCTATTCTTTCAGGCTCACAATCCCGTTCTTTTATCCCTTCACCACAGTAGTAACGGGCGTGCTGAAGGAGAACATCCTTAAGCCACTGCCCATCTTCTGTATTTGGGATTTTGATTGTCAGTTCATCGGCGGGTTTCTGCTTCGTCGGTCTTTGAATGGTCTTAACCACTACATTCTCCATTTGATGTAAGTAAGTCCAATGTCTTATGACACGTCACATACGCACAGTCTAAGCGATCCGATTAAAAGGTGCAAGGCTGTACAGCCCATGTCAAGAAATTTTAAAAGAATTGCCCTAAGTCGTTGGTGTAACAGGGTTTGCGACAACCCGGCGGGCCGGGCCAGCCTAAGTCGTTTGGTGGTAAGGGTTTAGGTCAATTCTCTACATAGAGCCCGTCGATATCTCCCGCGAAACCATCGCACAGATATTCGCTGTTGTCGGGTTCATTCGGGCAATTCCCACCGCAATAATGACAGGTTTCCATCGTGTACCTTTCTCAATAACAAGAAAACCCCGCCCGGAATCCTCCGGACGGGGCCACGGGTAGGCGTCCAAGCCTATGCCGCTAGGGCTAATTTTTCCGCAGTGAGTACCTGCGGATTCGCAGCACGCAGAATCCGTTCAAAATCCTCATTGCCACGCATCCTGCGACGAATGGCATCGTGCT
>CAZKAL010000054.1:0-4446 GCA_964550995.1 uncultured Candidatus Saccharibacteria bacterium
CCATTTATTCTTCTATAGCCACCAGAAATATCAGGCTCAAAGTTTTCTAATTCTAATGCTTCACCTGCTTTCATTAAGAAAGTAGATTTGTTTAATACTAGACCGCCCTCGCAGTTAAATGCTGCAGGCGTTGCTCTTGAACTGTCGGGCATATTAAATTACTCTTGCGTTTGTTCTGTTGTCTCTTTGTATGTATGTAGACTTTAAATAATCAAATCTATTAGCAAGTAAAGACTGCATATTTTTTATTCCTTGTTCAAATCGTTGCATGTTTAATTCATACTGATTTGTCTCACCTCTAAATTGAAAAACAAATGCCGTAGCACCTGTTGTAATTACATCATTAAATCTATCGGGTATAGTTGTTGTATCATCGTGTGCAGATAAATCTGAAGGAAATGTATAATAGTCAAATTTTATACTATACGATTTATTTGGAAAAGGAAAAAATAAATAATTATTATCTGGAGTTCTTGAAATGTGTGTAGGAACACCGCCTCTATCAAACTGGGCTACAGTTACTCCGCTTGCATAAGCAGCAGCAGTTGTTCCACTAGCTCCACGAGTAGCTCCTGTAAACGTAGTGCTTGTTGTTCCTGTATAAGTAATTGTTTCATTGCCAACACGTAACGTGCCTGCACTGTCAAAACCTGTAGTACTAGCTACTGTTATAGTTGTTACTGAATCTGTGTGTGTACCATCTAAGGTAGTTGTTTCTATTTCATCTTCTTGATCAGAGTGTTTATGTAAATAGTCATTATAGTTTAATTCTTTTAATCTGTATCCTGCATTACCTAACGTAGTATTTTTTACTATTCTAACAGTATTATAGTCTATTAGTTTAGTACTTGTAGGAGCAGAATATCTAACTACGCCTGCTGTTAGTGTTTTTGTTTCTGTAGCATGATTAAAAGGAAATGTATATTCTTTTTGATTTATGTATCTAATAGAATCATTAACAGCATTTTTACATTGTACTTGCACACCTCTAGCTGTAGCAAAATTAGCAGAGGTTAGTTCTACTTCATTTATTTCAGTAATTACTTTATTAGTTAATGTTAAAAATGTTTCAGCCATTTTAATCCCTTTGTCATAAAAAGTGAGGCAAGTTGCCCTGCCTCACTAAATATTATTATGCTAGTTGATCACGATCAACTTCGTCTGCTTCCATCTCACCGATGTCACTAACGTCTTGTAAAACAGCAAATACTCTGATTTCACCTGCTGTAAAGGAAGCTCCTCCACCTGCAAGTGTTAAGTCTAGAGTATCGGCTGACGTAATAACTAGGTCAGCAGAAACAGTTACACTAGGAGCATATGCTCCGTCAGATGCACCGTCAATGTCAAATGCAGTTACATACTCGTTGTCATCTGCACCAGTGCCAAGGGCGGCTGTTGCGTCTGTACCAGTATTTTGTGTAGCACTTGAAGTTACCTGAAAGCCTGCAGCAATAATTTTAGTGTTTGCAGGTACAGTAAGACACTGTACTACATCACCATTAGGATTAATGCTGTTAGCTGTTAGGTCAACGATTTGTTGAACGTAATAAGGTTGTCTTCCTCTTGAAGAAGAACCGTGAGTATTAGCAAGTGTTGCTGTAATTGTAGCCATTATCTAATCCCCCCTTATATACCAGAAACATATATTGCACGAGTCAAAGCCTCTGGGCGCAATATTTTTCTGCCGTACATATGCATGCCTCGAACAATATCAGCAAAGCTATCAGGATCTCTGTAGGTTTCTGTTTTATTGATTGAGTCTGCTGTTGCAACTGCTGATGAGTGACCACCAACGATTACACCAAAGTGTGTGCTTCCTGTTGATGTTGCACCAGTTGCACCGTTACCAACTGCAGGTAAATTGTTTGACATGTAAACTTTAAATCCGTGAACGTTGTTCAAGATTAATCCGTTTTGTAAGCCAGATCCACCATAGTCAGAATTTAGAAGACGTGAGTCTTCGTCTTGAAGAAGCTCTGCAAACACTGGGTCTACTACAAGCCATCTACCAGTTGTGTCAACGTTTTGTTGGTCAAGTTTTCTTGACATACGAGCGATGATTGACAATGGTGATGCTTTAGCAGTAGTTGTGTTTAAGCTATCTCCGCTTGCACGAGGAACAGCAACGATTGAGTTGCCGCTTGTTCCACTATTGAAGTCAGCAGCGTCTACTTGCATAGATGCTAATAACTCGTTAGTAGCAGCAGTAGATACAGCAACTGAACCATTTACGGTTGTGTTAACTGCATTTGCTGTGCCATGCAATGCTGATTGTTTGTAACCTGACAAGTAGCCAAGAACGTCTTGGTCAAACTGGTCAGCCAAACGGTAAGCAGCACGATCACTTGCAAGGTCTTGAAAGTTAACGTGTGAATGTGCTTCCTCAATGTCATCAACTTTAAATGCAAAATAGTTTGCTTTGTCGATTGTCAATGAGAAATCTTCGTCATCAAGATCTTGAGGTGTAATAGTTGTACCTCGTGCGTACTCTTTCACGGTGATTTCTGGTTCTTTGATAATTTTAACCGAATCCCCCATGTTAGCGATTTCTCCGAAATAGTCGGAGTTCGTTACAGCTCCTACAACAGATGCTTTGCGAAACGCAAGTTGCACCTGTTTGCTGTATATGACTGGTGAGAAGTTACCGTTAGGTAAGTTACCATACCCAGCCGCAGTTGAAAATGCCATGTTATTTCTCCTTTGGATTTTCTACAGATGCAAACGAAACAGTAGTCATGTAGTGGCTAAATCTTATAGGGTGCATTTTAGTAAAAGTTGGCCGACCTTTACATCAATGGGCCAAAAGATTTTAGGTAGTCTATATTATTATTGTTGTTTGCTATTGGTTAGTTGCGTAGGTAATCTTTACAGAGGCTACGCAACTACATTGTACATACAGTTATACTTAATTATATAAAGATGTCAATACTTTTCTAACGAGCATTACCAGAAACATCATATATAAACTTACCTGTTCGTATAGCTTCCATGATTGCCTCTGCGTTTTTCTCGTATTGCTGTGCAGACATTTTCTGCACTGCTGATTCTTTTATTGCTCCTGCCTGTTCTCCAGACGGTTCAGATCTAGTGTTTGTTTTTGACACAGCTTTTGCTGCATCTTTAGATCCACTAGACTTTTTAGCTTTAATTCCTTTATCTGCTTTGTATAAGTCTATAGCTCTAGCTGCCGCTCTAGCATCGCTGTCGTTTTCGTACAAAGCATCTTGTATCCATTTAGGTTGTTCTTCTGCCCATTCATGGAACTCATCTTGATCTCGTATCTCAGCAAAGTCAGGATGTGCAGTCATTAATTCTACTTCTGCTTTTTCTCTGTTTGCTGCTTCTCTCATCTCGTCTATTTCTTTTACACGAGCTTCTAAACCAGACGCTTGTTCTTTAGCTTTTTTAATTGCTATAGTTTCTACTATTGCTGCAACATCTGGATACTGACTTGCCCATGCTTCAATATCTTCGTCAGACTTAGGTAGTTTAATCTCTTGTTTAGTAGATTGCTCTAATTGTTTTTGTAAAGAATTTATTTTATCTACATGTTCCTGTAGTTGTTTTTGTGAGTGTCTACGTAAATCACCGTATCTTTTCTTAAAACTTTTTTCTTCAGCATTAGCAGGTTCTTCTTCTTTTGTTTCTTCTGCTTCAGCTTTATCTTCACCTTTTTGTTCTGCAATTAATTCTGCTAGTTCTTCTTCTTCTTTTTTAATTCTATCTTCATTTGAGTACTTGCGATTTGCAAATGCTACTTTTTCTTCTGGCTTTACTTCTTCTGCCATTATTGTATCAGACATTACTGTCTCCTTTCACTGGGGCCACCGTAGCCTATGTTGGTAGGGGGATGAGTAGCCAGTTCGTATATAGCTTTTTACCGTGTAGCTAAACCACCTTTCTTATACGTTTTTGTTTTCTTTTTAGGCTTTACTCCTGCTAGGCCGCCTTTGTTCATAAAATCAGGTGCGCTATAGTCACCGCTAAAACTAGCATCGCCACTAAAACCGCCTGCATTACCGCCTACATCACCGCTTGCTTCTCCTGCAGCAGAAGGACTTACTCCACTACCTGAAGAAACATCTATAATCCCATCACCTGTTACCGTTGCATTCGAATCGCGGGTTTGGCCTAAAACAGTAACCGATTCGGTACCGGCAGGCACCTCAACAGAATAATTAAACACATTGCTGTTGAATGCCGGATTCAGTTCAACCGGGGTTTTTGTTTCGAAGACGCACGCGGGCTCGTGACGTATCTCCACGCACTTGGCATTTCCGACCTCTACGCATCTCCGCTGCTGCAGGCACGCTCGGGAAGCCTCCACGGCTACGATGTTACGGACCACTCGCGCCTCAACCCTGATCTCGGGGGCGACGAGGCGGTCTAAGGAATGGTCCGTGATCTCAAGGCGCGTGGGATTGGCCTGCTGCGTGACTCGATGTC
>CAZKAL010000055.1:0-4348 GCA_964550995.1 uncultured Candidatus Saccharibacteria bacterium
AGAAGATGAATCAGATCCATTTCAATGGCGAGTTACGGGCTTAAATTTATCACTATTCACATCTTATGGGTTCGCTAAAGTTTTTGAGGTTCCTATACCTGATAATATACCCGATGACTTTGATAGTGTTTACTTAACTATTCACTCTCAAATGGCTTACACCTCTCAAGTGGGTATTAATAGCATTGAGTCAAATGTTAATGTTAAGAGTGATAAATGGTATGGCGATATATTAAATGTTTACGATAATGATAGAACAGCGGTATCAAATCAGATTAGGAATTTTCCTGATAATTATTCAACAAGTGGGTTAAATCAAGAATATTTTTGGGAGCCTGATTTAGCTACTAATAGTTCAAGCGGATATAGAGAAATTGACTTAGGGATTAGCTCAAGAGATCAATTTATAGCACTTAAAAAGTATATATTCACATTTGAGTTTTTATTTTCTCGCAATAGTGGTGGGACTTTTGACGTTGGTTTATTCTTAGATTTCTTCTCACTAGGTTTTACATTTAAAAAGAAGCAATCAATCTCTAAGGGTGTTTATACTCCTTTCAAAGGTCGTTTATATGATTATGACTTTTATAGTGTTCAAGGTGTTATTGATTGGCAGACAAACGATTTAATTCAAGATCCTATCGGTGCTTTAGCTCATGTGAAGTATTTACAAAACTATTCAAGCATACCAAATGCCCCTGCACCACCTTCTTTAGGTTGGGGAAAGCAATATCCTAACATTGCTGCAAATGATATAATCAATTTAGACTTTGGTACTGAGGGGGCTTATGTGACTCAAGACTTGATAGATTTTGATTTCTATGATGTTAAGATAGCGACTCAAAGAACTGATAATAAAAGTGTTAGCTCTAAAGCAATGGCTAAGGATATTTGTAATAGGTTCTTTTTAATGTCATGGATTGGTGACGATTTAAAAGAGCGAGTAGAGCAGGTAGTACAAAAAACGGGTTCTCAAAGTTTAACAACTATCACTCAAGCTAATATGATCTCATGGGGCAAGCGAATTGAGCAAGATACTAGAAACATATTTTGCGAGCCATTTGTCAATTATGATTATGATGTAGGATCTCAAAAGTTTAATAAGTCTATTGGTATTACAAACGTATCAAGTGATTTACAAACGGATGCAGAAAAGGCTGCTGCTTGTAAGGGTATGGACTTTATAAGCGAAGCTAATAGGGTTATTCTATGGGAAAGAGCTAGAGCCTTATATTTGTATTATGGAGTTGTAAACGAGCCTCCTAAGGTGCTTAGTGACCACACATGGATAGATACCAATGCAGGTGCTTACTGGTTTATAAGAAAGTGGCTAAGATTTCAAGGATCAGAATATACAGGTGAGGCTAGGGTAATACCTAAAAATAAATTTAGTTTTGAGACAACATACGCATTTGGTCAATCATGGGATTTAGGCACTAGATTAAATGTTCAGCTTCCAAATATTACGGACGATTTGCCTTATGAGTTTTTGATAACAAGTATTACTAAGTCAGTATCTAAAGATATGCCTACTATTTCAGTGAGTGGTATATTATTTGATTTAGATGTTAGAAATTCTATTCAAGATTCAGTAGATAACACTTTAGACAATTGGCAGGATACTGAAGATCCTAACAATGAAAACATACAAGATGAGGTTTAGAAATGGCTGATAAGCACATACTAAGGATACATGACACCCAAGCAAATCTTTTAGCCGCTCTAAAGGATACACAAATTGCATGGGCTACTGATACCGAGGAGGCTATTTGGAGAGATGGAAATAAGTTTCACTTTTTAGGCAGTGGTAAATATTGGGATGGCACACAGTTCGTTTTTGACAATGTTGATGTGGGTGAAGTGTCATTTTTTGATAAAACGAGTGGATCAATTTTAGGCAAAATGACTGCTGATGGTGGTAATTTTACAATTGATTTTAATGGCATTGATATTTCAATTGATTCAGCTAGTTTAGATTTAACAGCGGTGACTTCTATTACTGCAAATGACCCTACTCTAGCTCAACAAGTAGCTACAAAGAAATATGTAGATGATAACGCAATAGCAGGTGCAGCAAGCTTTTATACTCAAACTTTTGTAGAAGCTGACCTAGTGGCTAGAGTTTTAACTATCACCCATAACCTAGATAGTGAAGATATACTTCTCACTCTATTTGATGCTGATAAAAAAGTGTATATACCTGATGAGTATCAAGTGATTGATGCGAACAATGTAGAAGTGACAATTGATGCAACAGTGGTGGGTACAAATAAAATTGTAGCTTGTGCAAATGCTCAAGTAGGAGCGCAAAACCCTCCTAGTGTGGGCGGTTTTATGGATTATAACGACACATCTACAACTAGCACACCCATTAATTTATCAGCAGACACTTGGACCACTATCCCGAATGATGGGCTTGGGGCTTTTACAAATAAAACATATCGTCCCGATGGGAACTCAATTGAACTAATTGACACAGCGACAGGGTCAATAGACACAACAGGGCTATCTTTAGGGGATACTATTTTAATCAGAAATGACTTTACAGTGGTACCAAACACTAACAACGCATCGCTACTATTTAGGTACCAACTAGGATCAGGTGCTAGTTCCTACACTTTGGAAAAAAGGCTAGGGAGATTGGACGAAGGTTCGGGGAGTCCTTACAGGTTTTCATTAAGCCCTGACCTTATCTACATGGGTGATACTAACACAAAAAACAATCCTATATCATTGCAAGTGAAACTTTCAACAGGTGGAACTTTAGTGAATGCGGGCTCGGTAATCCAATTAATCAGTTACTATAAGGCTTAAAAATGACGACAGTATACAGAGACAATGAAGCAAACGCAATATTTATTGAAGATGCAAACGGTGCACAATTTTTGAACTCTTTGCAAGCCCTAGTTGATAATAACTTAGTATCAATTACGGACACTGCTAAAAATTTTGACTTAGTTAGTGGTCTAGATCACAGTGAGATTGTAGACGAAAATGGAGACGAATACGGCGCAACCGCAATTGAAGCTTGTGACGCTTTAAATGCTATTTTTCAAACTTCAGGCTCAACGGGTGAGGTGCCAATAATTACTTCAAACACTACTATTAATTTGGTAGAAGGTCAAACACTTAACTATGAATTGCTAGCTGATTATGGAGTGGGATACGAGTGGGGTAACTTGCCTAGTGGTGTTGTTACTGTAGAAGGTAATGTGAGGAAGCTCGTAGGGGGATCTAGTTTAGCAGCAGGTACGTATAACATCAATGCAAAAGCTATTAATTATTTTGGTGAAGATTCAGAAACAATTACTCTCACCGTTTCTACACCACCATTTTCAAATACTAAAAGTGTGCAATTCAACAATAATGATTGGTTGGGTGCAAATGCAGGGATATTGCAAAATGTTCTAGGCAGAAGTTCAAATGGTAGTGGTTCGGGTGATGCTTGGAGTATTAGCTTTTGGTTTAAAGCAGGAACTGCTAATAACGCAAGTCAAACGATATTTTATTTCGGAAATCAAGACGTAACCAACAACGGTTATATTCAAGTTAAATACAATGGAAGTTTGAATAGATTAGAGATGCGGTACGGGACTAATAATAATAGACTCAATTTTGTTACAGCTCAAAACAGTATAACTTCAGGCGATTGGAAGCACGTTTTAATCACTTATGATGGTGGAACGACAGGTGCTTCTAGTGGAAGTGTAAATAACTATTATAGCCGCTTTAAATTCTTTATAGATGACGTTCAACAAACAACCATAAACAGCAATAGTAATTTCGGTTACACGGGTGGGATTATTGGTCAAAATTTAAGGGTAGGACGTTGGAATAATGGGCAATCACTTAGAAACAATTGTTTAGTGGATGAATTAGCAGTTTATGACGAGGATGTGAGTTCATTATCCTCTGATATATACAACAATGGTTCTGCGGTTGACCTTATGAATTTAACCACAGAGCCAAAACATTGGTGGAGGATGGGCGATGGCGATCAGTATCCTTATTTGTTTGATGTAGGTTCTGAGGCGAATTGTATTTTTATAATGAATAACATGACAGTGGCTGACATTGTTAGTGATGTACCATAGGAGATAGATATGAAAACGGGAAATTTAAACGGTGTAGATTTAACCTCAGACGGTGCAGGTACTAACTACCTTGCGGACGATGGAACTTACAAGGCAGTGAGCGGTGGTTCTCAAGATCTTCAATCTGCCTATGATAACTCAACGGACCCTGAAATACTCACTGATAGCTCACGAAATGCCCTCACTATCAAACGTGGTTCGGGTGCTGACACTGATAACGTGTTAGAGGTTCAAAACGGTGCGGGGACTAACAC
>CAZKAL010000056.1:0-2179 GCA_964550995.1 uncultured Candidatus Saccharibacteria bacterium
GTAAGCATAATCCCCTACAACCAGAGCTAGGCAACTCTCTAAACTGCCTGCTTCATAGTTCCTCAGTCCTAGGTATGACTATAAAATGCCTATCCCCTTCCTTGCCTTCCCGTTCCTTTCCTATTCCCTTCCCCGCTTCCTTCCACTCCAGGATTCCTTTCCTGTAAGTAGTAGTAGTACTAGATATATCTCTCACTCCACCCCTTCTCCCTCGGCTTCCTCTTGCTTCCTGGAGCTTCAGAGAGAGCCTGGGAGCGGGTGAGTTAAGTTAAACTACCTTACATCGTACTTCTCTCCGTCTACGGCTAGGTATTCTAATCCTGGAGTATTAATCATACGGAAGTCCTGACCTTGCATGTCATATACTGGTATTACTTCCTTATCCGCCGGATTGTATTTTAATCCCTTACCGGATACTCCCTTAGATACCTGTATCCTAAATCGCATATTGCGTATATCGCCGGTAGTCTTTTTCTTGAACCTAGCGTAACCTATGCGTCCACCGCTATTGCGGATTAATCGCTCCGCCGTACTCTTGCTGATAACTTTTCTGTCCATGTTGTGTACTCTCCTTTAGTTGATATCTAATTCTACCATTAATCAATTGCACGTGTCAAGCAATTGTTTGAGACCTTTACTCATTATTTACTATCAATATAATATCCCTAGATTGTGGCGTAAACCCATAGCAATAGAAATATGGGTTATAGGCTATGCTAGAATAGTTCATGCCATAGTCCGTTTATTTATAATATAATCAATTATCCACGATAACTACCACGTATCCCATTGTATTCCCTATGTTGGCTCTCTAGGCTGTATGACCGCTCTAATTGGCTATCCCATGAATCAATCGGTTCTGTTACTTCTCTGTATTCTGTTTCTTGTTTGCATCTAGGGCAGTATCCATATAGTTCTGTTTCTTTTGATGATTGATACGTTTTCCATTTTCCGGCGTTCCCGGATAGGTCAGTATCATAAACGGACGGGAATTTAGTAATAGACCCGAACGGTGTTGGGCATTCAGTACATTCGTACTCTTGGTATATTGTCATCGTGCTACTCCTTGAATTTTTCTATTATATCCAAACTGGATATTATCTTGTCGCATTGTTGATAATGCTTTGCTTGCTATACTATCTTTTGGTTGAGTTCCGTGTAGTAATAATGCGAAACTATCTTTACCACTTAATGCGTGTGAATCGTCATGGTCAATTTCTAGATTTTTCTTTTCGGCGTCCGCCGGACTGAATACCACTTCCGCAGTTTTTAAATTATATTCATCAATCAGATAATCGACACGACTACCACGGGATGCATTCAAGGTTAAGTTATCTGGGATATCATTAATTCTATTAGTCCAGTATTTTAATGATTTCGTATATGCGTAAAATTTAATATTCGGATAAACTCTTGCTACTTGTAACCATGCATCAAAATAAGTTTGATTAAACATATCACCGCCAACATGAATTCTTAATACTTCGCAGTTATCCGGGATTGAGTCAGTAATTAAATTAACCATGCTATCATAATCAAGTGACCGTAATAAATCAAAGTTATGCCATCGTTGTTCTCTAGCTTGTTTGCTTCTAGCTTCATTACTAGCACTAAAGCATCTATAGAGTGTATTTTTCCCGTCAGTTATTTTACCAGTTATTCTATCGGATTTACTTAAACAATCCCCGGCGAATGGGCAACTGTAACCACTAGGTAAACTAAATGTATAAATATTGTTATAACCTAGATGTTTTAGTTTTGCATTATTGGTAGCTTTACTGAATTTTAATTTTTCCACTTCTGTACTCCTTGTTGATTTATAATTATTAATTATACTAGTACGATTATCTAATGTCAAGCATACTGAGAAAAATATACTCGATTATCAAATTTAGGGCAGTCCAACCCAAACCATCAAATCGAGTACAAAAATATAATATGCTAGTTGATAGAAATTGTCAAAGTTATTCTATCTGAATCCTTTCTCACTATTCCACCGTCCGATAGCGGAACACTTCCGGGAGCAGTACGGGTCATGAGGAGCCGATAACCTAACCCGTCTATCTGATTTAAGTATCCAATACCTAGTATTACATGATGGACATTGAGCTTCCATATGTCGTTCATACCATTTATCAGTATTTCTACATTTAGAACATAGAGAGTCTTTTGCAATATT
>CAZKAL010000056.1:2279-4102 GCA_964550995.1 uncultured Candidatus Saccharibacteria bacterium
TTATACTGAAGCTCTAACTAACTGACTAGTTTTGTTAAATGCTCTAGCTTTAGTCTTTGCCCTAGCTCCGAATACCGCTGTTCCTGAACCTTCCCAACCTCTACGGTAATCCTCACATTCTACTATCCCTTGATAGACAGCATATCCGGTATTGGCAAACTGGCTGTATTCTTGATTGAATACATCAATTCTTTCTCTAGCTCCTTCCCGGATTTTTTCCATCCGTACTTTTTGACGTTGGTATTCCTCTGCCTGGGTTTCTGTTTCTTTCATAAGCTTAGTCCAGACGGATGCGGGAACATCATCTTTAGTTACACTTGATGACAGCTGTAATTTTTGATTAGGTTTCGGATTTGGATAAGCAGTCATAATAATAGATTCCTGCTGTGCCTGTGTTAATGTAGCCTGAGTCAAAGTTTGTAACTCATTAACTACAGTCTCCTGAGTTTGTGCCATCTGACTAAAGATATCTATATAAAATGATGTATCTGTTTTTATAGATTTTCTATGTCTGAGATTCACCGAAACTTTCGCACTATCTAATCCAGTAATTAAAGTATTCTGACAGACTACACGAACTGGTGTAAATGCTATTGATAGTGTTCCGGTTCCGTCTCTATGGTCAGTCACTAACCAATATAGTTTGTGGTGTTCCCCGGCAATGCTTGACTCCCCGGCATCTAGAGAAATAAATATTTTTTCTCCCTGACCTAAAGCTCCCACGGTTTCAACTGGAAGTTGTTCCGTCATAGGGTCTAACATTGCTCCAAGCTCTGTAGCCTGTAAAGCTGTCCAGTCTTTACCTACTGTACCAAAGACTCTGTGTTCTGGGTCATCTGTTGTAGGTTCTCGAACGATTGCATACGCTCCGGTATCAATGTCCGTACCATCCGGTAAGGTAATTTTTTGCGGGTACTTATCTATATTAAATAATACACCTGCTCGTTGCATTGCTTCAGTAGCGGTTAATTGTTCATCCGCTCCAAAGACTTGTCCTAATTTATGCCACGCCGGTTCTCGCCGACCTGCAAATCTTTCGCCAAATATTGATGCTGGCATTTTCACTCCTTCGGGATACTATCCCATTTAATTTGATATTGACAATAATAAGGGCATAAACTTTTTTTGTCAAATTTTAAAAAACAGTTGACAGGTTAAAGCACCACTGGTAAGATGTGTTACATCAACAATATAAGGAGTCGAGTATGGAAGATACCGCAACCTATTTACAACGCATCTGGGATATCAACTTAAACATAGTCAACTGTGGAAACTGTGGTTATGTTTTAATTGTTGAGACTGGAGCTGACGTAGATGAACACACCTGTAGATTCTGTGGCTACACTGATGATATAGGATGCTTTGGGGATTTCTTTGACCCGTTCTATGATACCAATATGGAAGAACTTTATCATCAAGAACAGACAGAGAAACAACCAACTAAAGATTTCACAACAGCAGAAGATTTTTTAAAAACAAGGAGAGATTAACAATGTCACGAAAATATGAAAAAGTAACAATAGTAATATCGTATGACGATTATGGTAGACCTGAGACTTGCATCGGAACCGGATTAGATTATGTGGTAAATACTTTAACGGAACATTTAGATAACGATTGTCATCTAGAAGACTACGAGAGTGAAGACCTAATATTGATTTCCGCTTCCCTCGGAGAAGAATAGATGAAATATACAAACGATATGATAGACACCTATTTAAATGGAGACATTGAGACAGCTATAGACATATTAAGGGATTTAGCTAACGGTGATTACACAGTCGATAACTGGAAATCAGATTTAGAAGAATCCGATAGCACAC
>CAZKAL010000057.1:0-3937 GCA_964550995.1 uncultured Candidatus Saccharibacteria bacterium
TATTGATAATTTCATTACATTAATTATTTCGTTTCGCAAAATTTCTAACTTTCCATCGCTTATGTTTTTAACTTTTTCAGACGGATGAATACGAGCGCTCCAGAGGCTTTCGTCAGCATAGATATTACCCACGCCAGCCAATGTTGTTTGATCCAATATAGCGGCTTTAACAGTAGTGCCATTACGCTTACGGATACGTTGAATAAATATTTTGTTCGGCATATCACTACCTAGCGGTTCTGGTCCAACTTTTTTCATAAATGGATCTTCGGCTACTAATTCAGTAGGTGGTAATTTAACCCAACCAAACTTCCTCTGATCATTAAAATAAAGCTTAGATTTATCAGAAAATTCAAAGGTTACGCGTGTACTTTTGTCGGGTAACTTTCCAACTAGCGAATCATTTGGATGACCAGCTCCAAACCGCCCTACACCACGACTCTTGCCTTTAATATTCCTAGTCTGAGTTTGCTCAAGTGGCACATATACCAACTGGCCTGTCATTCTTAAGTGGATCATAAGGCTGTAACCAGAATCTAAATCAATCAGAAGTACTTTCGCTCTTCGACGAACAGCCAAAATTGTTGAGCCAACCAAAAACTGGTCAACTTGGTCTTTTGCATTCGGAAAAGACTTTAGATTATCTGTAGTAGCACCCTTAATCTCTTTTCCTACGATCAATTCCTGTAAACCTATTCTAACGATTTCAACTTCTGGTAACTCTGGCATGTTCTAATTGTAACGTAGGTAGGTGCTTATTTGGTGTAAACTATTCCATATAAGATGAAACAGATACTTAGAACCAGTTATAGATTAGACACCCCGCAAGAACTAATATTAGTTAGAATTTTAGTGACTATGGGAGCGGCTATAATTGTTGCCACATTTTCACTTTTTTTACGGTCCTTGGGTATGAGTAATTCACAAATTGGTATAGTCACATCAGTGGTTATGAGTATTAATTTACTGTTTGCACTATCTATCCCAGCTATTCTCAACCGATTTAATCTAGAAAAAATATTATTCTGGACAATACTTTGCTTTGCTTTTATATTGATGCTCTTTGGCAACTCTTCTATAGCGATGGTGGCTTTAATTTTCTACATATTAGCACGTTTGTTGTTGTCCTTGTTCTATAGCGCATACAGTATTCTATTCCACGATGACTCACCAAATCCAAAAATGTACAAAAAAAATCAGGCACTTAACGGTTCACTGGTAAATTTTTCTTGGATGATAGTACCGTTTTTTTCGACGCTAATAATTTCCCAGTATTCGTTCTCCACACTATATATAATCGGAGCAATTGTTTCACTAATTGCTTTGACTATACTGCTAGTCCAAAAAGTTCCTGAAAAACATAAAAAACGAACTAAGCAAAATACTAGTATTCATAAAAACATCAAATTATACTTCTCTCTTAAAAGACTTAGGGACATCTATCTTATTAGTCTTGGCGTCAATGTATGGTGGGCGTTTATTTTCGTTTTTGTTACCTTGTACTTAAAAGAAGCAGGATACTCTACTGCCTTCATAGGAGGCTTTCTAACCCTTAGCCAGACACCATTGTTCTTACTAGAGTTTAAGATGTATAAAGTAGTAGAAAAATTCAAATATCGTATACCTCTAGTTTTCTGCTACAGCTACATGGCTTTAATGCTACTTTCAACATCTATTTTTGGATTAAATATAGTTACTATGGGCCTACTATTGTCTGGATCATTTTGTTTAGCTTTTATTGAGCCAGCAAGAGAAATGTATCTATATGAAAAACTAAAATTGTCAGATGAAGAAAAGTTTCAACCAGTTTACGCTACAGCAGAAATTGTCGGTAATATGTTTATTAGATTATCTATTGGATTAATTCTTGTAGTATTTGCTGCATCTGCAAGCTTTATATTTATGGCTTGTTTCATGGCTCTACTGGCCTGGTTATCCTATAGAACAGAGGAGTAGAAGCTGACCTGAAGAACTAGGATATAATAAAGTTATGGATTCAATAGGAGATTTATTAAATACCAATCAGTCAGCGGAGCCGCCCCAAGTCGCAGCACTAAAAAAATACGTTAAAGATAACTATGACAGCAAAGCGTCTGTTCGTGTATCCCCAAAATACCTCTTAATCTCAGCACCTAACGCAGCAATAGCCCATAAAATGCGCGTAGACACATTAAAGATTACCGAGGAGTGCAAATTAGATAGACGGCTAGTTATCCATATTGGTAGCTAACCATTAACCAATTAGTTAACTAACGATTTGTTTGATCTCTGATATCGTTTGCTCTGGAGATTTGTATAATATACCCTTCATACCTACAGCCTCAGCCCCATCTACATAACCTCTAACGTCATCAACAAATACACACTCGGATAGTTTACAACCTAAATTATCGGCCACAGCTTGATAGGCTCTCGCATTTGGCTTATTAGCTTCTATATCACAGGAGAGTACTGTTGCGTCAAAGAGACTTAGTTGTTCGGCTGTGAACAGTCTTTCTAGCCTATCTTCCGCTGCATTACTCAATAATCCAATTTTAACTCGTGGTTTTAATTTAGCTATATACTCAAATAACTGTATATTTGGTGCGTTGTTGTCGAGTTCAGACTGCACCTTAGACTGTTCAACTCCAGATAGCTCTGCTATCTGTTGCAGAAACTCTCTATACCCTAGTTTTCCTTTGGTTGTTAGATCTATTAGTCTAGATGCTTCAGCGTTTTTTTCGGGATTATTTGTGAAGTATTTGTGCTTAAAAGGATGCCAACCGTCTGTAACCAACACTCCATACACATCAAAAATTACAGCCTTTATCATATATAGCTATTATAACAGGGCCACAGGTCTTAGCTTATCGGTTAAGCCCTGTACCTTTTACAATATCAACGAAATCCGGAATCTGCTTGCTAAACAGTTTTCGAATTGGTGATAATCTAACACCTGATGTACCCCCTGTAACTGCATCGAAAGTACAAGATGTAGTCCAACGACGTTCATCATCTCCCAACTCTAGAATATATCGATAGCCTGTCGGACAGACACCTTTTTCATTATTATCATCGTCTACATTAGTATTTCTTCTACGTGAAGTAACATTATAGTTATCAAGTGCTTGGACAAAATTACTGTAGGATTCCTCGTTGTTTTGATAACTTTTCTCAGATATTACATTTTGTCCATAATCTGAAAATAATTTAATTGACACTACACGTCTCGATACTGCTATTGTGTACCTCCTATGGTCTTTTGACGCGACAACAGGCCCGTCTACGGTTAATCTAACCGTATCTACATCTTTAGCACTAACACCTAAAACCTTTTCAGCTTTGCTGGTAGTAGAACTACCACTAAAAATACTTCGAGCGATTGATGACAATCCCCAGCCTACAAATATTAGGACAAATAGTAATGAAAACATTACTAAAATCCATTTAATCCTTGATGTAGTCTCCATAACAGCTGTATTATATCACAGTTTTGATTTTTATGCAATTCCTAGGCAAGTAGTTTTCTAAGGATACGGTCTATCTCTGGGTTTAAGTCATCTGGAAGGTCTTCTATCCTGTTAACCCAGATAAAAGATTCGTGTTCATAACTTAGTTTTACTTCCTTAGGCAACTTCGCCTTTACAAGAAAATACAACAACACTAAGCTAATATCATCATCTATGTCTTTGTGTAGTCTGAACGCGCCTTGTAATTCATTTATTGCCGTAACCTCTGATCCTGGTAACTCCTCTGATACTTCACGGATAATTGTCTGCTCAAAAGTCTCGTCGCTGTCCATCCGCCCACCAGGAATATCCCAATGACCTTTCGTGGACTTCAAGATCAGATAGCCCCGGTCCTCTTTAATAACCCCTTTAACCCCCACATAAAACTTCTTCATATTATTTTCATACCTTTCTTAATACAATTTCAAACCATTTTGTGTTTCCGACAG
>CAZKAL010000058.1:0-3846 GCA_964550995.1 uncultured Candidatus Saccharibacteria bacterium
ACCGATCCAATTACAGGAAAGGAAATTGATCCCGTAACAGGCAAACTCACATGAAAAAACTTTTTCTACTCCTCCTCTTAGCGGCTCCTGCTGCTAACGCAGATCTGACCCATAGCATCACTTCTAGCGCACAGCTTACGGTAAACGCCGCAGTAAGTCAGGCAACCCGTATTGGTTCAACTTATAGCCAGTCTGGTACTGGAGTGGATGTGACCGATGGGACCACTGCTGGAACGATCAGTGTTGGCACGATCACAAGTGGAGTTTATGCACCTGGAACAATTGCTGCAACGCAAAATGCGACTTCGGGTGAATCTTATAGTTTTTCTCAAAGCTATATTCAAGCTGATGCAGTTCCAACTTCAGCAGCTAGTACAGGTGCTATTCCTAATTTTAGTGACATTACTTCTCACGCCACTGGGACGGCAGGATCACTTGCTGGATCAGTAACAAGTGCGGGAGTCGTTGCTTTAACACCAGGATCGGGAGGGACTGTTGCGACTGGATCTGTCGTAAGTTCTGTCACCATAAAGTAGAAAAATGAAATGGTATTTGCCATTATTTTTAATATTAAATACCTCTCAGATTTTAGCTGTGCCAGTTGTTCCCAACTTTTCCAGTGGCACAATGTCGGCAACTACCCGCACCACACAAAATGTTACTGAAACTATTGTCTCTACTGATTTCAACAGTGGGCATACTTATACGATCAATGGAACGAACTTGTCTATTGATGGTGCGACTCTTTCACCACCTCCAGAGCAAACGTCCCAAACGATTAACGGAGTAAGTTATACATGGACAGGTGCAGACCTAACAAACAAACCCAACGTCACGATTGCAAATCCAGGTCAAGCGTTCCAGTACGCAGAAAGTTACATTGGCCCTGGTTTGTCCAACATGACAACAATCAATCGAACAACAGTCTTAGAAAGTGTTACCGAAACAACCTCAGTCTTCTCGCAATAATATTATTTAGTGGTTCAAGTGCGTTAGCTAATACATCACAAACAGCAGCACCAGTAGCTAATACCAGTGCCTCACTTACGAATATGGCAATACAAACTTTGCAGGGAAATTTAATACAGAACCAATACGGTGGTGGAGTGGTTTGTCAGGGGCCAATGCTTACATTTTCTCCCTTCATTACGGACTCACATACGTTCCAAAAACCTAGAGAATATTTATACGATGCACCAGTTTATGACGATGATGGCAATATTATTTATCACCAACAAACAAGGACAGGACAGAAGGATAATTTTTCACTTAATGTCGGAGCAAGTTTAACTTTTTCAATGCCACTTGATCGGAGGTTCCAAAGAAGATGCTTGAAAAATGCAAAGCTACAAGGAGAACATCAACAGCAACTAATTGATAATAAAAAACTAGACTGGCACATCGCAAGATTACGTGAATGTGGAAAATTACGTCTAGCTGGAATTGAGTTTGCTGCTGATTCTCCTTACTTCCATCTATGTGAAGACGTTGTAGTTAAACCTAAAATGGGTCAAGTTTTACCACATAGGCACGTTATTTCTTCTCCTTTAAAGGTGGTAGACCCCTCTTCTCCCGATAAGAATTAGTTTTTTTTTCTGATAAGTTTGGTCGTTTTATTTTCTTACCTAATATTTTTTTTACTTTATTTACTATCTGCTTAATGATTGGTTTGACTGCCTTTAAAAGTAGTGGGGTACTCAATGCAGCCGTTGTAGCGACTAGAGTTATCCCTCCAGTTTTTACCACTTGAGGCACTGTTGGGATGGCATCAATTATCTGTTGTTGAACATTTAATTTTTTATATCTAGTTACACAACGGTTTCCTACCAATTCATACTTAATAATCTGTTTAGTACCTTCTTCTACTTTTGTCCCAACTTCAGGCGCACCATCAGGAGGGCAAGTATCTGGTTGTTCTCTCGGCACTTCTGGTGCTGGAGGGATTTCTGGCTCTTCGTGTCTTTGTGATTCTCCATCTTCTATAGGCGCAAACCTCATTGGTTCAAAATTCATCGGCTCATAACTTGGTGTCTGTGCAGGACACAAAATCATATTGCCATCTGGATCGTTATCAATTAACGCATCATTTTCAATACTTTGCCTTGCTTTAACACAGGGCATCTCAATCACTGGAAACCCTATAGGAACACTGATTGGTACGTTTGGAGGACTAACGGTAGGTACATTAATTACATAAGTATTAACAGGTGTAACCCTAATGGGATCTACACCAATCTTAGGAATCAAAACTTAGGCAAACCAAATGCTTTTTTTTCTTCGTTTTTTTGTTGCCCAGGTGTTAATGCTCCAGTAGGTAAAGCAGGACCAGATAATCCAGGGAGTTTCATAGAACCCATTACCTTTTCCATTGCTTTATCTTGAAGCATCTTCTGGTTATCAGAATTGGTAATCCAAAAATATGCAAAAAGCCCCCCACCAGCTATAGAAGCTGATAGGAGGAAAGCTAGAACAGCTACTCCGTCAAGAATCTTGCGAATCATCTTCCTCTGAGGTTAGGAGTTCATTAAGTACTTTAAGTGCACCACTGTCTTCAAGAAGAAGTGGTTCAAGCTTTCTGATCTCTGCTTGCAGAGTATTTATCTGCTGTTGCTTACCGTTGTATGTAGCAACGTTAGTGTCATAGCGTGATTGAATTTCATCACGCTTTTGTTCTGGGCTAGGCATGAATTAGTATTTAGTTTTGCCTAATGTTACTGCAGCATCTTGATCTGTAAAGTTTTCAGTTGTCCAGATAGAAGTAGTACCATCTTCTTTTTTATAAGCCTTGATAATTTCAAGGTGGTCTACGTTGCGTTTGATTTCTGCTTTTTGATCATCTGTTTGAGAAGAAAGAGCAGCAAGTGTGTTGATCACTGTGACGCTATCTCCAGCATTAGTGAAGATAGTTGCCACTTCGTCAGTTGTACGTTCAGCCATTGTTTTTAAGAGTTTCAACCTCCATCTTAAGCTCTTGTATTGCTTTTACAAGAATTGGGATTAATTTGCCAGGTGTGGCTTCAAGTTTATCTGGATTTGATTCCAGTACTAAACCTAGATAATCAGCATCATTATCTTTTTGTACTTGTTGGAAATCTTGTGCAATAAAACCTGCTTCATAAGTTCCATCTTTTGCTATTCCTTCTCTTGAATCCCATTTGAATTTAACTGGTTTAAGAGAATTAATAAAGTCTAATCCTAGATCTAAAGTGTTAATATTTGTCTTATCTCTTCTATCAGAAAGTGCAGTAATACTTGTTACTTGACAGCGTAAAGTTGCTACTGAACTATTGCCTAAAGTTACTTCGTTAGACACTGTGGCTGAAGTAGGTGCAGCATCATGTCCTATTAAAGTATTATTAGACCCTGTAGTTAAGTTGTTTGTACCTGTAGATCCAGCCTTTTGTCCGACTAACGTATTACCTGAACCTGTCGTGACATGTTGACCTGTTTCTGCCCCTATGCAAACATTCTCATCTCCTGTCGTAATTCCATTACCACTGTAAGACCCCAATGCTGCATTAAGATTTGCAGCACTAGCTAAATTTTTTAACGAATTACTGCCTACAGCTACATTCCAATAGCCAGTAAATGCACCAGCCATATCCGCTCCACCTCCACAAGCGAAATCTCCAATACCATCATTGGTGCTATTTGAACCTCTACAAGCTCGATAACCTACGGCGACTCCACCAGATGCACTAGTTAAATATTCATGTGATTCATAACCAATCGAAATGCAATTCGTAGCAGTAGTAGTGTTTGCTGCAGCTTCATATCCAATAGCTACGTTCTTGCTGCCATTAGTAACGTCCTCCATAGCAGCCGTACCAATGGCTATGTTTTTAT
>CAZKAL010000059.1:0-3761 GCA_964550995.1 uncultured Candidatus Saccharibacteria bacterium
GCAATTATATAATTTAGTATTGACATAAAGACATATATTTGCTATTATGACAAGCGTAAACATCCATTTTGAGATGTATTACGTACCTTTACCCCCCCAAATTCTATCACTTGTCTACCATTTTGGTAGAGATAGAATTTATAGTTTTAGAGTTTGCTTTTTCGTAGTTACCCTCCACGCACTAGCTTTTCACCTTTATTGGTGGAGGCTCTAAAACAACTTACTACTCATCGTTTATCGGTGATTAGTAAATTCCCTTTAACCCCGTATTCCCCTCTCGTTTTTATTGAGTTTGGGCTGAATAACGGAAAAACCTTATATGGATTTTCGGATTCAGGTGGGATCAGTGTCTCTTGCGAGAAGACATTGGTTATAAGCCTTCAAGGTGGGTTGAAGGGTGTAATAGAGCCTACAGCGGTGCCCACCCCCTCTGTAGGCTCTTTTTTATTGTGGTAGGATGAAAGCATGACAAGAGATGTATTTATTGCAGGCGTGAAGAGTTTGGGGTTAGTTTTAGCGATTATGTTGTAGTTGGGTCTGGGGTTATGTGCGTGCTTGAAATAAGGGACGCTGGCGATATTGACCTAGTTGTGAGCAAAGAAGTATTTAACGGATATGATAATGACCCAAACTGGCAGCGCAAATATTTCGATGACGGTGGGTATTGGCTTTTTAACGGAGACTTTGAATTAGGCACATTTTGGGACAGTAGTGAAAGTAAACCAAATTTGGCTGAGCTTAAATCTACAGAGAATGTAGTAGACGAAGTACCCTTTGTTAGCCTGAATAGACTATTGAATTGGAAAAATAAAAATGGTAGACCAAAAGACTTAAAAGACGTTGGTCTTATCAAGATATTTAAAAAAAATAAATCGTTGACAGATGGTATTTAATGTGACAAATTGGAGTCATAAATAAGGAGCCCTACTAATGGCCATGGAAAGAGACAGTGACTTACCAGGACAGCATGAAATACTTGCTAGTAAGAGAGCTGCTGCATTAGGTAGAACTTTAGGTGCGACTGTAATGAGCGGAGATTTTGAAGCTCCTTGGGGTGAGGGTTCAAATCGTGAGGGTGAAACCTATGCTAGAGCATTTGATGTAGGTTCAGCTTCAGTTGATTTAACTGGTACTAAGATTGTGCCTGTCCTCACTGACGAGATACGTGAGAAAATTGAACGAGAAATTGACAGTACTCCTCCGGGTTACGTTTAGAGTGTAATTGTGCGTTCGTCTAATGGGCCTACTGTCCGCTCGTCGATAAGTGCCGACACCTCTTTTAAGATTTTCGGTAGAAGTTCTAGCTGGTCTTTATTAAAGTTTTGTAGAACAAAGTCTGCGCTGTCCATCTCTGGTGGATTTTTTGGTCCTACGCCAACTCGAATACGGCCAAAATCGCCTTGTGAGTACTTTATCAACGATTTTATACCATTGTGGCCTGCACTGCCCCCTCCTGTGCGAGTTCTGATCGTGCCAAAGTCTACATCCAATTCATCATAAATTACGATAGTATCAGCACTTTCAATTCTATAAAAGTTCTGAAATTTCTGGACAGCTTCCCCGCTGAGGTTCATCATTGTTGTCGGTTTTATTAACATAACTCGAGTATCACCAATATTACCTTCACTTAGGTAGCACTTCAGGTCTTTCTTTTCTACCCAATTTGAACAATCATGAGCTTCTTTATAGCGATCCACGGCCATGAACCCAGTATTGTGCCTATTACGATCGTATTTCTTACCAACGTTTCCTAGGCCAACTACCAGGAGGGTCTGGCTATTACCTAGTGTATACAGAGGGTCAGACTCATAAAAGCTAGTTTTCTTGTTTAACAATCCCATAGTAGCTAGTATATAGGAACTAGTAGCTAGTAACTAGTAGCTAGGATTTAGGAGTAGCAAGTATTTTTGCAGCTACCTAGCCCCACAAACTGATGAAGGCAATCAGCTAAGAGCTGAATAATGGCAGAAAACCAATCCAAAAATCTGTAGATATATATTATATTTTTGGACGCCCGAGCATTTTTTCTGCCCAGTTTTTAGGTGGTATATGGTTTCAGTCATGATTTATGCATTAGGCTACGGGGTTTTGCATACTTTTCCCCTGCAGGAAAAGTATGAAGTGTGTTTGATACAGAATTAGTATTTAAGGATAGTGAGTTATCTTGCTTAGATGTAACTTCTAATCGTTGCGGTCGGGCGTCCGAAGTTCATTTTCTTCACGTTTTTCCATACGACGTTTGTAGTTGTCACGGTTACCATTATTTTTGAACTTTTTGTCTTTTTCAGAATCTCTGTCGATGAACCATAACTGAATTGGTGTGCCGACGTAGTCCCATTCTTCACGCATCATGCGGTCCATGTGTCGGCGGTAGCTCCAGTGCAAGAATTTTGTTTGCGAGCCGAAAATCTTAAACGCTGGGATAGGGTTGTCCTCTTGTACTATGTAACGCAGTTTTGGATGGCGATTTTTCAGACCTGCGGGTGGATGACGACTTGTGACTTTTTTAAGCCAGTTATTTAGTTCCCTTGTTGTTGGTCTTTGTGCGCGGCGGTCCATGATTTCTAGAGCTAATTCAAATAGTTTGGCTACGTTTTTGCCTGTTACGCTACTCGTGAAAACTACAGGGGCCCAAGGTACAAATTGGAAGTTAGCACGTAATCGGCGAGTTACGTAATCTTGTTGGTCGAGCTTCTTTTTCTTTGGGCCTGATTTTTCTTCCTTTTTTGGTGTTTCAATTTCTGACTCATCAACTGCTGACTTCTCAACTTTTGCTTCATCTTTTTTAAGCTCTTCAATCTCTGGCTCTGCAGGTTTTGTCTTTAACAAGTCCCACTTGCTAATAACAATAACTAGACCCTTCCCTGCTTCTTTTACCATACCAGCTATTTTTTGATCTAGAGCAACACTCATCTCAGTCGCATCGACTAGGAGCATGCATATATCTGATTCTTCAATGGCGCGCAGTGAACGTAGAACGCTAAAATGTTCCACTCCGCGCTCTATTCTACCGCTACGGCGAATACCTGCTGTATCTAGGATTTCAAGTTCACGCGACATATAATTGATGACATTTCGGTTCACATCGCGTGTTGTTCCAGCTACATCTGCAACGATAGCCTGCTGTTTCTTAGCAAGTGTGTTGTATAAACTAGATTTACCGACGTTAGGACGGCCTAAAAGTGCAATTCGGATTCTGTTATCAGACTCGGTTATTGATGCACTTGGCAAGAGCTCTTCCAAGGTCTCCTCTAGTTCTTCAAAGCCTATTTTCTGTGTTGCTGAAGTTGGTACTAACGTCTTTATTCCAAGCTTCTTGAAACCGTCAATTTGCTCAGACTTTGCCTTGTCGGCTTTATTTACTAGTAGGATGAGTTTTTTACCACTTTTGAAGGCTAGCTTTGCTACACGTCGATCTTCAGTAGTTATTATGGTCGATGCATCTACAGTTACTAATATAATATCCGCGCTTTCAGCAGCTTCGATGATTTGTTCCTGGATTGTTAGTTCAAAGTCATCTTCTGCTGATTTCATCCCTGCGGTATCCACTAACCAGAATTGCTTACCAGATTCTAGCTCAGCCTTTGCGGTGATGCTATCACGGGTTGTGCCAGGCTCATTTGCAACTATTGCTTCTCTTCTACCGATTAAGGCATTAAATAGGCTTGATTTACCGACATTGGCGCGTCCAACTATGGCAACTATACTTGCGTTTTTCTTTGACATTATGAAGACAGTATAACAGAGGTAGTAAAATTTGC
>CAZKAL010000060.1:0-3677 GCA_964550995.1 uncultured Candidatus Saccharibacteria bacterium
AAACCTGAAGATTTCGAAAATATTAAATCAAATCTGATTATTATGGCATTCCATGAAGGTGTGAAAGGGCAAGTAATGCATTTTCCTCCAAGGATAGATAATTTTGCAGTGATGCAATTGTATATTCCCAGTGAAATGCCAGATGACGTTTTAAGGCATGTCATCGCACATGAATTTGGACATGTGTTGCAGGGCAGGAATTCTGAGGATTCGGACGGAGACTCTCTCGAAAATGACGCTAATGAGTTTGCTAAATCATTGGGTTTTGGAAGGAGTATTAAAATATCTAATTGGCTTGGTAGCCATAAGTAGTTAGCTCAAAGAGCTAAGTATCATATCGGTACGTGGTAGACGTCAATAGACTTGTACTACAAAGACGGCTATTTCTTGTGTGTTGTCTCCTTCTTAATTTCTAATTTTTTACATATTATTGACAAAATAGCTTTATTAGTATAGATTAACTGTGATGGAAAGTGTACATAACATAAGAAAACTTATTGATGGAGTCCAGCCTTTACCAGAGGGTGATGCTTCTATTACTCATATAATAACAATGGCAGATCCTGAAGACGTCGAATCAGCAACTAGGAATGAAATTGATTCGTTTGCGAGTCGGCAAGAAAGAATGGATAGACATTTAGATTCAGCAGAATATCTGCGTGAGATAGCAAGGGAACGTGGTGAAGAACTAGCTGATAAATACTCACAAACTGCCGACAGTATACAAGAAATAATAGATGGCTATTATACAAAATACGGAATAAAACCAAGTGAGGACTTATTGGATGATTTATTAAAGTATAGCGAAAAGGCCAATTTTCCTCCTGAAATTTTGGGCATGAGTGAAACTTTGTATTTATCATGGATTGGCATAGATGAGTCGAGTGCAGAGGAACTCCAAATAGAGTTAGATTTACGAAGAGATGACTATGAGCTTGCACAAAGAGTAAGGGGAAAGCGGAACAAGCTTGGAAGACGTGAAAAAATAGGAACTTGGATAGGTGGTACTATAATATCATTTGGTTTAGGAGCTGGTGCAGCAGAACTAATGACAAACTCACAAGAGGTTGCCGGATCAACATTTTCCAAAGCACTTGTGTATGTAGGCTCTTATTCAACAGTCCCGATATTAGGATTAATGACTACAGGTTATTTAGCAAATAAAGCAAGAAACGTATCAGCTAGAAAACGTGCTAAACGTTTACAAAAAGAAGGTCAAACGAGCTAAGATTTTAAGCGTACTTGAAGCGTCTTTTTTGGTTTTATTTGTGTTTGTTTGATATTGGACATTTGTCGTCTGAGTATTCACAGACAACGCAACAATTATCAGAGTCTTTAGGAAGCATAATTAACTCATTACAACTCTCACATTTGTAGGCTGGTAAACAACTATTTTGCGGTACTTCTAGTTCGGTTCCGTGGCCACACTTTGGACACTTAACTGTCGCCATTTGTTTTGTACTGCTCATAACCTAAAGTATAGCAGTTTAATATATTGACTGTCTAAGCTTGCATGGCAAGATAGAGGTTCTATTCACCATGTCGGTAAAAGGTAGGCGTCCACAATAGAGCATAAAAAGATAGATTTCAAAAGGGTTTTTAGATAGTATAGTTTCTAACAATTGAGCCACTTTGCGGCTCATTTTGATATGATTAACTAGAGAGTATAGTGATCCGGCAAATTTATGCTGGGACATTGCAACCATACATAATCATGGATTTATCTAACCCAATACTACTGACACTAATAATATCAATGGCGATACAAGCCTTCTTTTTTATGTTTGCTGCAACATTGAAAACAGACAAAGTAACTGACTTGTCATACGGTCTGACATTTGTTTTCCTCTCAATATATTGGCTTGTGAGGTACAGCGACAATATGAATCTTTTCAAATTGGTCCTGACAGCAATGATTGTTGCTTGGGGCATTAGAATTGCCAGCTATCTTGTAATAAGAATTTTAAAAACTGGTAAAGATAGACGATTTGATGAGATGCGTGACAAGCCTATTGAGTTTGCTAAATTTTGGCTCTTGCAGGGTGTCGCTGTATGGGTAATTATGATCCCGTCTGTATTTTTACTGTCTCGCCAGAGTGATCTTGAGTTTAGCCTATGGGCATTTTTTGCGATAGCTATATGGTTATCCGGGCTTGTTATTGAAACTATTGCTGATATGCAGTTGTATAACTTCCGATTCAATAAGGACAACAAAGGTAAGTGGATAGACGAAGGATTATGGCATTATTCGCGTCACCCGAATTACTTTGGTGAAATGTTGGTCTGGTGGGGTCTTTTTATTTACGGAATAGAGTATTATTCAGGCGTATCTTGGTTAGCGATTCTAGGGCCAATATTTATAACTGTATTACTCCTGTTTGTTTCAGGGGTACCACTACTCGTGAAGGCAAATGATAAACGCTGGGGCAAAGACAAGGCCTACATTAAATACAAAAAGTCTACAAACTTAGTTGTGCTAGGCTCAAAATCTGTTAAATAAAGAGATTATCACCGAAGTTTTACGTACTACAGTCCAATCCGCCAGATATTGAAATGTCTTTTTTGTTACAATTAATCTAATGATGAATAGAGTCATTACAACAAAAAGCGTTATGTCGCAGAAAATACTCAGTTAATCAAATATGTGGATATTGTATGCTGCACTAGGTGCTCTTGCTAAAGCACTCACGTCTGTTGTTCGTAAAAAGATTTCGAAGCGAAATAATGCTATTTATGTATTTCTTTCCTTTGGTTTGATAACAATTGCTGTTACGTTAATTGTTTTGATTGCACCAGGAGAATCACTGGGCTCAATCAAATATGCTCCTTTAGCCTTAATAATTTCTGGTTTAGTACAAACTGTTGCAATTAGGGCAAACATGTATGCTTTCAAACATGAGGAGCTTTCTTACATAACCCCAATGTTTGCTTTGACGCCTTTGTACGCAGCCTTAGTTGCATACCTCACCATCGGCGAAACTCCATCAGGATTAGGCATACTTGGCATTACGGCAATTGTTGTCGGAGTCTATATAGTAACCAGTTCAAAAGGTATTGGAATTAGAAAGACCTTGAAACACATTGCAAGAAACAAGGGTGCTCGTGCTGGAATGCTAGTCCCTCTATCATACGCAGTTGCTGCAACATTTAACAAAGATGCTATTAATCAAGGAGTTACTCCGATAGCCTCGCTAATTTTAATAACAGCTGTTATGTCTATCGGACACATTTATGTACTTTTTAACAATAGGAACGAACTAAAGGAAACCATTAGAGACAAATCTCTCATCAGACTCATCTTTATTGCTTCATTATTTGGAGTTGCTTCTATAGGATTTGCATCTCTAGCGTTAAACGGGGCGTTTACTAGTTATGCACTCAGCATACGAAGATTAGATGTTCTAATCACTGTTTTTATAGGCTGGAAGTTCATGGGAGACTCGAATTTTGTGAGAAGAATTACAGGCGCCTCAATTATGGTTGTTGGCGTACTACTTATTAGTCTTAGCTAACAGGCTATTGTAGTGATAATTAATAACGTTAAATCGTTTAACTAAACGGTAGGTAATTTTGCGGTTAATCAATGTCAGTTATTTTGTTAAGAAAGCCTGATAGCACACTATCTGGACAATCGCCTTGATACGTCTTGATAAAAACCCACGTTGTATATCCAACTA
>CAZKAL010000061.1:0-3569 GCA_964550995.1 uncultured Candidatus Saccharibacteria bacterium
TCGCTGTAATACCTGCACAATTACCAGTCATGACTGGTGAACCGACAAAAGGATTAGTTGGTTGCGTACCGCCTCCGGCTGCCCATTTTAAACCAGTACTTTCACTTGAATCTGCAGTAAGTACGGTGTCGTTAGCGCCTACGGCTAACCTAGCCAATGTATATGCTGCGGACGCTCCAACGAGGTCGCCTTTTGCAGTCATTAAAGATTGTGGGCTGTTTTGCCATTCTGGTGCCGTAGCTCCGGCATTCATCGCTAATGCTTGCCTTGCAGTTCCTTTAGGAAGCCTTGCGATAGCGTTTGCGCCTGTAGCATATATTAAATCTCCTGCAGTTGTCACCTTAGCAGCTCCTGTCTCCATAATCGATCCAGAATTTCCCATGTACGCATTCCACTTATCTGCACTTAAGACCTGTCCCGTAGCCACGTCCGTACCAGCTGTCCATGTCATACTATCCTCCTAATACCCAAATGTTCCTGTATCTAATTGATCGTTTGTACCAGATATAGCACCTAATTGAAACCATGTCAAATTTTCTGCATTAGAACTACTAAATTTAAATGTTGTCTGCCACGATTCTGGTCGTATTTGATGCTCAATGCCTCCTATGATTAACTGCTTTGAGAACGCTGTGACTCCAGAACCTGGTGGCTGAAAATTGACTGTAATTCTATCACTAATGTCACGCGCCAGTGATTGGGTGATCATGTCTGTATGTTTAAGAGGTGAAAACGTCATCGATTTACACCGTACAGCTGGGTCTTTAAACTCAGATAGTACTGATTGAGCGTAATTTAAACTCTCAGCATCTGATGTAATCATGAGATCTGATTTCACGTAACTTTTTTCGTTATAATCTGCAATGCTTGTTGAGTCTGAGACTTCTTGCGCTGTACCACCATTTCTATTAATAGATATTTTGTTTCGTACCATTAGGTC
Organism: uncultured Candidatus Saccharibacteria bacterium; assembly: GCA_964550995.1. Classification (GTDB taxonomy): domain Bacteria; phylum Patescibacteriota; class Saccharimonadia; order Saccharimonadales; family SZUA-47; genus CAZKAL01. The sequence continues at coordinate 941 of CAZKAL010000061.1, forward strand.
ATCATAATCTATGTCAATTTTTTCAAAACTTAGGTTACCAGATCCAAATGTAGCCTGCGAAGTATTACTTGCAGTATCTGTATAAATAGCATGTCGATTTTTAAATAATATTTTGTTTTCTTTACTGGCATATACTTTAGCAGTAATGCCTTCAGAGTTTGCTGCAGTTTGCACAGCTTGTAGTGCATTTACATTTTGAAATTGTTTTGCTGCTAATGTTGAATCACCAGTATCAAGGTCATAATTTGTCCAGTCTGCATCTTGTAGTATTTCACGTATGACTGTGCCGGTTTCGGCAGCGGATGTTGTTAAATTAACTGTGTTTTGACTTAACGGTTTAAAAGCATCCTGTGCTCTAATAGTACATCTAGACATATTCGGCCACGAGTATGTCACATCCCATTGAGATATATTGCCTTCAAATATTGGCTCATTGACACCTGTTGTTGGATCTGTAATTTTTATACGAAGTAATTTACCTGGTTTAATGTTTCCCGCATACGGAGAGTTTGTATTATTTGGGTCAAAGCGCCCATCCTGATTATCAAGGACTACAGTTGCACTACCTGAAGTAAATTCTTCTAATTCTCGTGCCCTGCCTCTAGTGATAGTTGCACTTAACACATATGCTTCTAGATCTGTATAGTCGCTATCGTCATTAGAATCGTCGTCTAAACGTGCATAGCCTAATGCTAAGTTGCCAAATCGTGCTGATGGACCACCTGATCCTCCGCTGAACCTCACACCAAATAATTTAGTTAAGCTAGGTAGTGTTGTCATGGTTGCGCTCCAAATACTGCATCTTGCATTCCAGGTGCCTTAAAAATTGGTGATTGTACAGCTGCCTCTGCTATAGCCCCTACTGTATCTTCGGTAACAGGGCCACTAATATTCTGGGTAACATTGTTATGTTGAATAGTAACATTTTGCGGTGTTTCCGATGCAATTTTTTTCTCATGATCCTCTAAATATTTGGCTACGTTAAAACCAGCTTCTCCCGGTATATTTTGAGATGGTCGTATCTCAGGCAAATTACCTCGTAAGACACTGCCAAATTCTGTAATGCCTTGTTCTATTGCTTGTGATTTAATAGTTTTTGCCATAGACTGTTTTGCGTGTTCTGGTAATTTGAATTCTTCCTGTAGTCCAACAAAAAAATTATCTATAGCATCCGCGAATGTATTACTTTCCCCTGGCATTATTTCATTTGCTTTTGCTAACCGAACTGTTCTCCCAACTTTTCCAATATTGGTTGTAATCTTGGCAATAGGGTCCATAAATGCATCTAAATCAAGCTCAAAATGAGCCATGCCCCTTGCTACTTCACCCATGTTAAGTTTTGATAATTTTTGTGCTATGGCATGGTCTGGGGGTGTGTGAAAAGTTTGAAGCTCATAACCTGCAAAGTCTGAAGCGGCATCGCCACTTCCGCCACTTCCGCCATTTCTCTTGCCAGGGCTAATATAATCAACAGTATCGAATCCAGCTTCTTTCATTAATTGTTTTTTCAATGCTTCAATTGAACCTTCTTGGTCTGGTGAAAGAAACATCCTCAAATTTTTAACAGCTCTATCGTACATCTCGTCAAATTGTATCATATCCTGACCAGCACTATTAGCTAAAATTTCTGAAGCTACTGCAGTCGCATATTGTTCTGCTGTTAGATTTTTTAAAGAGTTGGCGAAATTATCTGCTGATATTTGTGCATTATAGAACGATTCATCAAAATCAACGTATCCTTGGTCTAATCCTTCTAGTATTTTTCTTTGATCTTCCAGTGTCGGCATTAATTCTTTGTCAGACGCACGAGCTAATTCGTGAAATTTTGTAGTGCTTTCCTCTAGTTTTTTATTAAGTCTTTCTTGTTTTTCAGCTGCACGTACGTCTTCTTCTGCAGATTTTCTAGTAGCTTTTTCTTTTTTACCTAAGAATCCAAGTGCAATAGTTCCTACAGCAGCAACTGCACCGATTCCCGCAGCAACAAGACCGAGTGGTCCTGTCGCAGCAGTGAAAGCAACCCCTAAAGCAATAACTTTAGCAATGAGAAATGGCATTGCTGCTCCCAAAGCGACAATTGCTGTTCCCAAAACAGCAGCTCGGGCAATAGGATTATCCATTACTACACCAAAACCTACAATAACATCATGCAATAAACCAAAACCATCGACCAACATTTTCACTGGTATCTTCAAAACGCGTAAAGTATCGTCGAGCATTTCAATAGCCTCTGGTAATCGTTCGGCGAAGTCTTCAGCTAATTTCACTAACGCAGGTTCAACTTTCTCTTCTAAAAATGGAATAAAATCAGAATTAATTACCTCAACAATATCTTTAAAAGCAGGTGTAAGTGCAAGCAATATTTTTTGTGCAACTTCTTCAAGACCAGCTTGCATTATTCTTGTTTTTCTAATCAATGTGTCACTGCCGTCTGCAAAACCAGCCTGGGCATCCTTCGATCGCTCAAAAATAAGTTCCATGGTTGCAGTAGCACGAGCTTGCTTCAACATATTGCCTGTTAGTTCTTCTTGACCTTTCGCCATCAACCGTTGCTTGATATCAAGCTCACGAATATCGACACCAAGGTCTTTTAACATTTCACGCTCACCAAGCATAGCACGAGCCAAAATTC
>CAZKAL010000062.1:0-3442 GCA_964550995.1 uncultured Candidatus Saccharibacteria bacterium
TCTTTATACTAGTGTCCAACTCGTATATAATGAAGTCTAATAAATGAAAGTCCCAAAACACTATTTTCAAGACCGATCTATTTTGGCTCTTTTGGGGGCGAATCTAGCGCTATTTTTGCTTTCGTTTCTTGGCGTATTATTAGGTGTTAAGCCAGACGAAAACCCTACAAGTATCATTGCATACAGAGATACAACGCGTATTGGCCAGATAAGTGGCCCCACTGGAGATTTATATCAGTTTGCAATATTTGCAGTTATTGTTACTGTCACGACTGTTGTTCTTAGTATAAAGCTATATGTACACCGCAAACATTTGTCTACCGGTGTTTTAGGAATGAATATATTGCTACTAGTTATGTCAATTATTATATTCAACGCGCTAACTAGGACTCTCTAGTTGTGAGTAAGTTTGAAATCCCTTACAACAATGAAAAAGGTTGGAAGTATAGGTTTTTTGAAATTTTACCCGGTGTACTGACATGGTCAGCGTTGTCATTGCCGTTTTTTCTAGCATTTTATAGGGTTGGCTGGGCAGCTATTTTTATGGTGGGCTACCTAATACTGTGGTTTGTTAAGGCTGTCGCACTTAATTTACGTGCAGTGCAAGGATGGAGACTGTATGAAGAGCACGTTGAGACAGATTGGGAAGAATTAACTGCTGATGTCATACAGCACGATGAATCCAAAAAATTCCCTCAATGGCATCTAAACAACTTAAATCGTATTGCTAAAGAGCCAAATGGGATTAATCCTGATGACATTATTCATGCGGTTATAGTTGCAACATATAATGAAGCGAAAGAGGTTTTGATACCTACGCTTGATGCAGTTAAGAACTCCAAAGGTGATCCCAAAAAGATAATTTTACTGCTTGCATATGAAGAGCGAGGCGGAGAAGCAGCCATAGCGCAAAATAAGAAGCTTATAGATGAGTATCAGGGAATATTCATGCATGCAGAGGCCATATGTCATCCAGAAGGGATACCCGGAGAGGTTGTTGGTAAGGGCCCAAACATAACTTATGCCGGCAAGAAACTAGAGGAGATTGTAAATAAAAAAGGTATCGATCCACTACATGTTCTGGTCACGACTCTGGATTCAGATAACAGGCCTCACGAAAGGTATTTTACATGTTTAAACTATATATATTCTGTGGCCCATGATCCTATGTACTTGTCGTTTCAGCCAATTCCAATGTTTACCAATAATATCTGGGATGCACCAGCACCGATGCGTGTCATTGCTACTGGTAATTCATACTGGATGTTGATTCAGGGGTTACGCCAACATATGTTACGTAATTTTTCGGCTCACGCTCAACCTCTAGCTGCTCTTATCAAAACAGATTACTGGAGTAAACGTACTATAGTCGAGGACGGTCATCAGTTTTGGAGGAGCTATTTTGCACTTAATGGTAAGCATGAGGTGGTACCTATTTTTCTGCCAATATATCAGGATGCAGTTTTGACTGACGGCTATGGGCGGACACTGAAAGCGCAATTTGTTCAGCTACGTCGTTGGGCTTGGGGCTCATCAGATATAGCCTATGTTGCCAAGTATGGATTTATGACAAAGAACAAAATTCCGAAAATGGACGTTGTTTTTAAATTTTTTCGGCTTCTAGAAGGCCATTTTAGCTGGGCAACAGCCCCATTAATATTAGCTTTTGGGGCTATTATTCCGTGGCTTTTCCATCAGACCGATTTTGTGGCTAACCAGCTTCCGCAGATTGCTAGTCGTATCCAGACAATTGCTATGGTTGGGATCCTTGTAACTTTATACCTAAGTTTTAAAATATTGCCTCCGAAACCCAGTAGATATAAAAAACGGCGCAGTCTGGCAATGGTTTTACAGTGGGGATTACTGCCGCTTACAACAATATTCTATAGTTCTTTTGCGGCACTTTATTCGCAAACTCGCCTGATGTTTGGTAGCTATATGGATACATTTGATGTAACAGAAAAAGCTGTAAAAACTGATAGTGGCATAGTAACCTCGCATAAATAGTATTACGTTGGCCTTTGATAGGGTTTTATTGGTTTGAAGCTAAGTACACAGCAGCTGCAGTTTTATCAAAATTAATCAATGCTTTATGTGTTACTAGAGCAATATCATAGGTTTTAATAGTAGGAGCTTTGTGGGCCAATACCTGTCGTATAACAGTATCTGTGAGGGCAGTAGCGTCTGTTAGAGTGGTTTTTCGGTGTCGTAATGAGTCAATGAGGCTCATGAACAACTTGTCGCGGGAAAAGGGCTGTAAACGTTTCTGACGGTCTTCAACTTTATGACTTGTTGATAGGTCAATAACTTCGTGAGTAGTCCATATACTGTCACATGATTTGCATTGTCTGCGACGCCAGACCTGGGAGCCTTTAAACCTGCTACGGCTATTTGATACTACGGTATTAGAATTACAGTATGGACATTTCATATGAATTAGCATAACTATTATACGAAACCATGTCAATATATTGATATCACCCTGAAGAACAAACTTGTGGATAAAACTATAAATATTGTGGAAATAGAATAAATTACATTGTTCAGCGGTAAAAAAGATCAAATTATACATAAAATTCAAACCCCGTAGTAGGTCTTTGACAACAATTACTGCGTTAAACACTAAAATGTATGTCAAAGGCTCACTACGGGGCCGGTTGTCCACTCTAACCGCTAAGATTGCTTTGGACGGCGTGATCTTGGTCGTCTGACTCTACTGCGTTGTGGTAGGGTAGACGTCAACTCTTCGTAAAAGAGTTTGAAGCCGTTAAGCGTATTTGGAGTGTTACTCACACGTACCTCATTCTTAACGCGCTTATGTTAACACAAAGACGTAAAGTTGTCAATAGTTAATAGTAGTTATATAGAGCTGTTGTGTTACAATAACCCCTGTTATGAATAAGATATTTGAACAAAAAAGTATAATTGGTAAATTTGGTAGAACGGGCGTTTTACATACTAGGAGTGGTGATGTCCAGACTCCTACGTTTATGCCTGACGGTACCAGAGGTGCTGTGAAGGGCTTAACTCCACAACAGGTCATTGATACAGGAGTAGAGATAGTTTTAGCTAATACATACCATTTGCACTTGCGTCCCAGCGAACAAGTAATTAAGAACCTTGGTGGTCTTCACGAGTTTGCCAACAGAAAAGGGCCAATGCTAACAGATTCTGGTGGCTTTCAGGTGTTTTCTCTAGACAAGCACGCTAAAGTTACTGAGGAAGGTGTAGAGTTTAAAGACCCTGTATCGGGAGATAAACGCATTATTACACCAGAAAGTTCTATACAAATACAACTGGATCTGGGCGCTGACATGATTGTTGCATTTGATCATTTGGTTGGGCTTAGTGATGCATCATACGACGAAGTTAAAGAGGCTTTCGATAGGACTCACCGTTGGCTAGATCGCTGTATAGAGGAATTTAAACGTTTAACAAGCGG
>CAZKAL010000063.1:0-3367 GCA_964550995.1 uncultured Candidatus Saccharibacteria bacterium
GATTTAGTCCAAAGTTCGGGCTTGATTACGAAATTAATTATCAAACCGATGTTGAGTCCTATTATGCCTGCTAATCCCCAGTGGCGACCATTTAAGTCTTGAAAATATTTGAGCAAGAATATTTTGTCTAATGCAATTTGGAATTTTTTAGTGTTAATTCTTAATCTATTTTCTTTTCTCATATCTCATACTACCTAGTACATATAATTATATAACAAAGATCTTAATACAAAAGCTTTAGCAAGCCTATTTAAATTAATTCTACAACATTAATATTTGATAGATTGGATATAATAAGCTGATAAATAGGAGATGGGTATGGAAAAAGAGTTGTTAGTAGATTTGAGTTGGCTTGAATCAAATATAGATAAACCAAATGTAAAATTAATTGAGGTGGATGTTAGTCCTAAATCATACGATGAGTGGCACATACCAGGAGCTGTGCTCTGGAATCTCTATACACAATTTAAAGATGATAAATATAGCCCGAGAACTGATGATGAGCTAAAAAATCTTATAAAAAACTCGGGTATCAACAATGACGATACTGTTGTGCTTTATGGCTATGCTCCAGCGTTTGGATTCTGGCTTTTGAAGTATTTTTCTCATGCAAATGTAAAGATTTTAAATATTCCAAAAGATACTTGGAAAAATCAGGGCAAAGAAATATCAAAAGAAGCCGAAAATCCTGAAAAATCAGACTATAAATTCTCTGCACCAAATAAGGACATTCGAGCAGGCATGGAAGAAGTTACGGAAAAAATAGGAAATGCGAACACCAGCATAGTAGATGTTAGAACAGAAAACGAGTATATAGGAGAACGATTTTGGCCTTCGGGTGGATCGCCAGACGGCGGGAGAATGGGTCATATTAAATCTGCTGTAAGTTTCCCGACTACCGATATTTTGAACCCCGATGGCACTATTCCGTCTGTTGAAGAGTTGCGTGATTACGTAAAATCAGCGAATTTAGACACAGACAAAGAGCTTGTAACATACTGCACAATCGGTGCTAGAGCTTCACTTATATGGTTTATTTTGAATTATCTACTTGGCTACAATGCCAAAGTTTATGATGGTTCATGGGTTCAATGGGGGCTGCAAGCCGATACACCAATTGAGAAATAACTAAAGTAAATACAGCCTTATTTGAGCGGTAGTGCTAATTATGTAGTGGTTAAAATTATCTTTTTATAACTCGGTAAATGTCGTCACAGGTATATTTTGAGGCATCGGCTCCATAGGAAACTACAGCGGAGGTTACTGCTAATGATGTTTTGGTTGAACAGTTTTGCCAAGGATAATAGTCTGGATCAAAAATATAGCTCTATTATCGTGAAACCTTTTTTTGTATTTTGTGACATGGGTAGCTTACCTAAGCAATATTGTAATATAAGCTTAACCATTATACTAACTAGCGTATGGTATAATTTAAGAAAATAACCATAGGAGGTTTATATGGATGCATTCATAGGTGTTATAGTGGTTTTTATTATTCCAGCACTATTTGTGTTTATAACAGGAGTTAGAATTGTTAGCCAATATGAACAAGGCTTAGTTCTTAGATTTGGTAGGTATAAATATACTAAACAAGCTGGGTTCAGATTTATATTGCCACTAGGTATAGACAGAATGATAAAAGTGGACATTCGTTTAGCTACAATAGACATCCCAAAGCAAGAAGTTATAACAAAAGATAATGTCACGATTAATATCGATGCCGTAGTATATTTCAGAGTGTCAAATAGTGTCAGGGCAGTGTTAGAAGTGCAAAACTTTCGCCTTGCTACATCGCAATTTGCCCAGGCAGCCTTGCGTGATGTAGTTGGTAAAGTAGAGTTGGATACACTTTTAAGCAAGAGAGATCAAATTTCTGAGGAAATTAAGATGATAGTAGACAAAGCTACAGAACCATGGGGAATTGATGTCCCTGACGTAAACATCCAGAATATGGAACTACCAAATGATATGAAAAGAGTTATAGCTAAGCAAGCTGAAGCTGAGAGAGAAAAGCGATCTGTGATCGTCAAAGCCCAAGGAGAATTGCAGGCATCACAAAACTTAGCTGATGCTGCAAAAACGCTGGCGGTTACCCCTGGAGCACTACATTTACGTACGCTTACTACGCTAAATGATCTAAGTTCTGATCAGTCAAATACAGTAATCTTTGCCGTACCTCTGGAGGTGCTTAGAGCCTTTGAGAGCGTAGGCAACATAGGTGACTCTAAAGTTGTAAAAAACTTGATTAAAAAAGCAACAAGCACACCAACAAAGAACACATCTCTATAGCAGAGTTAGCGTAAAAACCACACAAATTAATAGTTATAGGTTGTCTTTTAGAAAGTCTAGAATGTCCTTCTGGGCATCTGTACTGTTAAGGATTCCTACACCATGTCCGAAGCCTGGATATGTTTTCTGAAGTTTAGGCATTTTTGAATTGTTGTATATGAATTCAGCATCTTGTTTTTCGTTCTCATCGGAAGCTATAAGTATGTTATGAGCAGAGAAATCCTGGATATTATGTCCTAACAGCACACCTGACGACCCAGTGTTTGAAGGTGACAAAGATACCGCTACTTTAATTTGTGGAATGCTTCCAGATGCTACATAAGCAACGTTTGCTCCTACTGACGCGCCGATTATACCTATCTTGTTTATGTCGACATTACTCTGAGATTTCAGATAATTTATTGCTCCAACAACGTCCTTTGGAAAATCGTCAAGGCTTTCAACTGTACCATTTTTGCTCTGACCGAAACCTCTTATATCGTAAGCTAGAACATTGTATCCGTTATCTAACAAGACTGGTACAAAACTATCAAAATCGTGTCTTGTCGAACCAAATTGATGAACTAATATTATGGCTGGAGCTTTTTCGCTGATAGAAGCCCAAAAAGTGCCGCTTATTAAATAACCATCTGAGGCTTTAAAACTAACGTTAATTTGTTTGTTGTTTACATTTTCAGGGCTGGATTCTAGCGACAGATTTTGTGCTGTTGTGGGCGGTGCGGACTTTTTGTTTGATTCTTGAGAGGTATTAAGTACGGCATAAGCGATTATGGCACCAAAAAATAATAGTATAATTATCACGACGCTATAATCACTCTTGGTAGCCATAGTTAGGCTTTAATAATACTACACTGGATACTTAACTTAGCTAATTTGCTATTATGGTATTGATGAAAACGATTACATTTCAATCTTCGGATAATCTAGATATCACCGCGAATATCTACACAGTAGAGAACGCCAAAGGGTTAATATTACTATGTCACCAAGCCCGTTATTCTAGGGGTGAGTACATCGCTACTGCCTCTAAACTTAATGCCCAAGGATATTCATGCGTGGCTATAGATCAACGTTCGGG
>CAZKAL010000064.1:0-2994 GCA_964550995.1 uncultured Candidatus Saccharibacteria bacterium
CTGTTCTTGTTGAGTATTTCCAAACTGATGAAGGCTTAGAAGCTTACGAGGTGTTGAAGAAAAAGTTAAAGGATTAATTCCTATCTTTGTATAGTTATTATTTTTTTACACCATTTAATTTTTTCAACAATGGCAAAATTTTTAAAAGTTCCAGTAGCATCGCTACCAGTTAGTTTGATGTCTGGAGACAACGTGGCTCATGTGTATAGCGCAAGTGCAACATCTACGTCTACTAGAATAGACTACACCGATGGAAGCACTACCACTATCACTCATGGAGCACAAACAGGATATAATTTTAGAGATGCTTTATCAGATGCTATCGTGGCATCACAGTCTGAGGGTTGGACTGCTGTAGTATATGAAGTATCAATGCCCGCAGGAGTAGCTATTTCAGCAATTACTCACGCATAAAAAACAAATCAATGGAAAAGTTTATAAAATTCGCAGTAACAGCAGAGGGTACACAAACTCTTAGCTTGTCTAATGTAAAGTTGATTGCTTATGATAGTGTGGGCGTAGATACTGAAATATTTTATTTAGGTGGCGCTAAGGCGACTTTGGATCATGCTGCAAATGCAACAGAAACAGTCAGAGAAAGCCTTCAAAACGCAATGGTAGCATTACATGAAAAGGATTGGAAGAACGTCAGACAGGACTTCACTCCTCCTATTGCTATTGCCAATGTAGCAGTAAGCTAATTGGTTTTATATCAACAAAGAAAGGGCACCCAAAAAGTGCTCTTTTTTTTTGCTATCTTTGTAAGTAAAAGCCTTTCTTATGATTAATGAGGTACGCAATACCGTGATGGCGGTTTTAAACAAAGACAACAACGGATACATCACTCCTACAGAGTTTAACCTTTTTGCCAAACAAGCGCAACTAGAACTTTATGAGGAGTATTTTTATGATTACAACAATTGGCTTATTAAGCAAAACCAAGGGAATGGTAGAGAAACAAGGCTCTCTAATGGTGGTTATGCGGACATTCCTAAGCAGTATGAAGAGGTTATAGATACTTTCTCACAGACATTTCCCGTAGTTGCAGGAGCTAACCCCTTTACCTTACCAACAGATTGGTATACTCTAAATGTAGTTATGTACACTGATCCCACTACGGGACTCACTACAGAGGTAGAAAGGGTAAAGCAAGACAAGATATTATTATTGAACAATTCTGTGCTTACAGCACCTACTACTACATATCCATCATATGTGCTTAATGGTGCTTCAGCATCGGCTACGGGTAATACCATTACGGTATATCCTTCGTCTATAGTAACTCCAGGGACTATAACTATCCACTATGTGAGATATCCGTTAGACCCTAATTGGACTTATCAGGTGATAGGGGCCGATGGCAACCCAACTTTTGACCCTTCTGCGGCTTTAGGATATCAAGACTTTGAGTTGCCGCTATCTGATAGCACAACTTTAGTGTTTAAGATTTTGCAGTATGCTGGTGTTAATATTAGGGAGAGCGAGGTCACGCAGTTTGCTACTACGGAAGAAGCCATGGAAGATAAAATTGAAAGCTAATGTCATATATAACGGATTATAAATATTACGAGAATGATGGCAATCATCCAAACAATGCCAATTGGGGATCAGCACAGTATGTGTCTTTGGCAGAGATAGTAAACAACTTTATGTTAATGTGGGTAGGTGATGACAAACTTATAAACAACATTAATAGATACAATATTATATTTCACGCAAAGAGAGGCATTCAAGAACTCAACTATGACGCCTTTAGGAATATAAATGTTTTAGAGGAGGTATTGACAGACTCTTTACAAATGGTATTACCCTCCGACTATGTAAACTATGTAAGGATATCGGTAGAAAAAGATGGCGTTTTATTTCCGCTATGGGAGAACCCATACATTAATTATGCCGCCGAATATCTCAGAGACAATAAAAACGAACTCTTGTTTGACCAAAACGGAGAAGTATTACAAGCTGAAAACTCCCACTTAGATAGAGAGAGGTTGGCAGGAAAGCCTATTCGCAGTTATGGCGGTAGCCGCTATAATGATGCCTATGGCTGGGAAGTGGATGGCGTGTGGTATAATGGATATAATGTAGGCGCTAACTTTGGACTTCATACAAGCGAAGCCAATATCAATGATACTTTTAGGATAGATAAAAAGAGTGGGGTTATAAACTTTAGTTCTGGCGTTAGCAATAGGCATATTGTTTTAGAGTATATCTCTGATGGGCTAGAAAATAATGACGACTCAAAAATTACAGTTCAGAAATTAGCTGAAGATTATCTTTACAGTTACATCAAATGGGCTATCTTAGACAACCGCATTGGTATTCAAGAGTATGTGGTTAGAAGAGCGTTAAAAGAAAAAAGTGCTAAACTGCGTAACGCCAAGTTAAGATTAAGCAACATAAAGTCTGGAAGGCTATTAATGGTTCTTCGTGGTCGTGACAAATGGATAAAATAGTATGGCTAAGTTAATTAGAAGTTTCGTAAAAGGCATAATGAATAAGGATGACGACGAAAGGTTGTTGCCAGAAGGAGAGTTTCGTGATGCCCAAAATGTAAGCATTGGTACTTCACAGTCTTCAGATGTTGGAGCGGTTGAAAACACAAAAGGAAATATTAACATTAGCAATATAGCTGCTTTAACGGCGAATGCCATATGTATTGGTGCGGTCACCAACCCTGAAGAAGCAAAGATATATTGGTTTGTTGTAGATGGCACCGATAGCTTTATTTTTGAGTTCGACGAAATTAACGACTTAACTTCTACTGTCATTCACGACAACGGCGTTGGCGCTGCACAAGTCTTAAACTTCGACTCCACATATCTTATTACCGGGGTAAACTATTACGATGGTGTTATCTATTGGACCGACGACACAAATCCTCCTAGACAACTCAATGTTGGAGAGTCAAAACTAAACACACAGCAATATGGTTCTGCGTGGGCAACAAGGCCCGCTTCAGAAGGAGGTGCTTTAAGCGAAGACGATGTAAGC
>CAZKAL010000065.1:0-1242 GCA_964550995.1 uncultured Candidatus Saccharibacteria bacterium
AAGTAAGAGACAAATTAATTAAAAATATTCGAAAGGATTTCAAATAATGGAAACTCAAGATAAGTTTGCCCAAGCAGATGCCCTTCGAGAGCTTGCAAAAGCACAACTTGAAGAAGGCAATGTCGAAGCAGCTGAAAAGTATATCGAAGAAGTAGAACACCTACAGACTTTGGCAGAAAAAGAAGCTGACCTAGAAGGCAGATTAGTAAAAGCACAAACCGCAGAGCGCACACCGCGAAATAAAGTCCCTGTTGCATCAACAGATGTCGCAGAAAACGCATTAAACGAGAAACGATCTGACGGCAACTATCGCGGTCACATTGACGCAGACTACAAGCCAGCTGGCTGGAATAAAAGTTTGCCTGCAATGAGCCAGGTTAGTTGGATAAAAGAAAAAATGGGACAAAACCTCAAAGATGAAGCAGCGTTTCAAACTGCAACATTTTCTAAGTGGTTCACTGCAAAGTCACAAGATGCATTCTTTAGAGAATCATCAGCTGACGAGCGTAAAGCTATGGAGCAAGGAGTGGACGCAGAGGGAGGCTACTTCGTACCGGAAGAATTCATTGATCAGAATGTTCTGATTCGTGGTACTCTTGGTGGCAATATACAACCCGCATGTAGCGTCTTCAATGTTAACTCTAAAGATGGATACATACCAACTACTGCAAGCGTCGTTATGGCGAACTTAGCAGAAGAGGGTGCGTACACGGGTGTGGAGCAGACTCCAACTATTGGACAAATTGCATTCTCAATCGACAAGTTCTCTGGTTTAACTCGAGTATCTGACGAATTGTTAGACAACTCTGTACCGAACCTACCCGGTGTCTTGTCCGAGATATTCGCCCAAGCGTGGGGCCGTCTGCAAGATACAATGATTACGGGCGGTAACGGAACTGGTAAATACATGGGCATAGTTGGTGGTACGGATTATGCAGGAGATGCTACTCAGTTCTATACAATGGCGAATGCAACTTCAATTGTGGCCGCTGATATAACAGGCGGTTTCTATTCGGTTCCAGGGCAATACCGCGAAGCTGATGATTTTAGATGGATATTCCCTTCTGCTATTCTTGCATTAATTGCAAGTATTGGTTCAGCAGCCGCTGGCGTGCACGCAATAGATTCACTTGTCAACGCCCCAGATGAATTTTTGATGGGTCGACGAGTAGTCGCGAATGACAACACTGGTTCAGGACTTGGTGCAACTATTACGAGTACCGAGAAAGTTGGTGTTGCTGG
>CAZKAL010000065.1:1342-2985 GCA_964550995.1 uncultured Candidatus Saccharibacteria bacterium
GTGGTTCGAGAAAACCAGTCATATTACACCTATGCAACTGTAGCTGAGTTCCGTGACTATTTAGCCGGAACTGGCTATAGTGCTGGATGGACATCTGATGCATCCGTATTACGACGCATGTTACATGCAGTCAGTAAATTAATGGAAGCATATTGTCAATATAATACGTGGGGCCCCATTAGCTCAGCGTTAGACTTTGACATCGGCTCAGGCAGTCTGATTAATGATGAACGACTACTGTATCCAAACGTTGCACCATTTGAAACAACAGCAGCACGAAAACAAGAGATTATATTCCCATATTGGGCTATATCATTATCTACGGTCACAAGTTATGCAGATACAGCACGTACAAGCTCAGAGACGTGGTCAGAAGGCTTGTCAAACGACTATTTAAAGATTCCGTATGATTCTAGTCCATTTCTTGGTTTTAAGAAGAGCACAGAGTCCTCAAAAGCTCTTAATGGTGGTCAAAAGACATTAGTCGTTGATGGCACATGGGGATGGCAAGATACAGAATCGATAGAATTAACGGGCACATCTGAAGCGCTCGACGCTACGGAAACAGGAGTTGATGTATCATCTTCATCAAACTGCTCAGAAGGCATGACCATTAAAATTGAGAATGAGTTGATGTATGTGGAGTCTATTGCAGGCAATACATTGACAGTTATTCGAGGAGTACATGGCACCACTGCAGCAACGCACACGTCTGGTCAGTCAGTGACACGACAGACATTCCCAGATGATGTTGTACAGACATGTCTTGAAATAACTCGTGTCCGCTATAGAGAACGAGACATGGGATTAAACAGAGACATTGGTTCTGTTGATATGAGAATTACAATTCCGACAAAAGAAGAGGAATTAATTCTTGAAGACATTAATCACTACAAAAATTATGGCAAAGGGTCAGGAGTCTTTTTCTAATGGTAAAAGAACGATTTAAAATCACAAAACAAGGACCGCTATTTGTTGATAGCTCTAAAAACGTGAAAAAAGGCACAGAAAAAGCCTTAAAAGTAGTAGGTAAAAGCACTGCAAAATTTATTAGAAGAAACACACCAAGTGTTAGTGGAACATTACGTAGAAACATTAGAGAAAACAAACCAACAGTAAAGGGGACACAAGCATTTATAACCATTTCAGCTGGATCATTTCACGGCGGAGCAACTGGTGTTCGTAAATCAAGTAAAGGCGATGTAATTTATGCACAATGGATTGAGTCTGGACGAAGGAAAGGTAATATACGAATGCGTAAACGACCGTACGGTATGTTTAAAAAAGCAGAAAAATTATTAAACAGCGGACAGACATTGCAAGAAATTTTAAAGAACATAAGAAAAAGTTTGGATTAGATATGATTAATAGAAAAGCTAAGGGCAATCGAAATGAACGACGTAGCATGGACTATTACGAAAAACAAGGTTATTATTGCACAAAGAGTAGCGCTTCCCTAGGCATGTGGGACTTCGTTGGATATTCAAAATCAGACTGGATATGTGTCCAGGTCAAATCAAACAGAGGACCACGCTCTTTAGAAATGATGGAATTAAGAGAAGCAGAAGTGCCACCTAATACAAAAAAATTAGTTCATGTGTGGAAAGATTATCAACGTGATCCAGAGATAGAGGAATTATGAC
>CAZKAL010000066.1:0-2964 GCA_964550995.1 uncultured Candidatus Saccharibacteria bacterium
AATATTCCGCCCGTATTAATAGTTAAGTCACCTGTGGTACCTTTACCCTTAAGTGTGCCACCATTACTAACAGTGACAAAACCCCTTTCACCATTTAATATTGTAGTCTGATTTTTAGAAATTCCTAGGTATGCACTAGACACATCTGAAGACCCGATAGTTGAAGTCACCACAGGAGCCTCTATAGGAGTTATCCCAGGTAATGTAAGTACTCCTTGCGACCCAGAAGCAACCGTGAACGCATTCCCATTACTAGTATATGCCCCGGTCACTACTAAGTTGTTAAACAGACTAAACTCAGTATCATTATTTATAGTTAGCGAACCAGACAATGTAGCTGTTGATTTATCAGATGCTCCACCGCCACAACCTGTTGTCGTATTAACTGTATTACTGGCAGAACTATTCATAACTAAATCGAATGGATAAATTTGGTCTGTAAAATCTGTAAATGTAATAGTTGCAGAACCATTAATTGTAACTATAGATCCGGCCGGAATAGCATCTGCTGATTCAACAACAATACCACTTCCAGAAACAGTTACATTTCCACTAAATGATGTCTGGTCAGTTAGTAAATAAATATCAGTAGCACTCGGCTGACTTGTTATATTTCCAGCACCGCTCAAAGAAGCAAATACATACACTCCTCCACAGAAAGTAGAAGAATAAGGTGTAGTTACATCAAAATTAAACGATGAGATATCTAAAGAACTAGATCTATCGTAATTACCAATAGATACAGCATTATCGGGTGCCGAGTATGTAACATTTGAGCCAAAAGTTACGTCTGTCGCTATATTAATATAACTATTTGTATTATCCCCAGTAATGTCACCTGTCAAAGTAAAGGCATTTCCGGTCCATTGATAATAATTAAATCCTGCGTTGGTACCAGTTATATTAATACCTGCTATATCAAGTGAGGTTAGATCATTGTTTACGGGTGTAGGGCTAGCGTCTGCGTTTGTAACGTCAAACGATAGCGTATCACCATTTTGTGGCACATTTCCGTTGTCACATCCTGTCCAGTTTGCGCCCGTAGAAAAATTGTTATCGGCTCCAGCTCCAGTCCATGTACAGGTATCTGCAATAGCCGATGCGTGTGGTACAAGCAATACTAATGGCGATAACAGGCCTATAGCAATAGTTGCTATTGTTGTTTTGTTAGTGAAAAATCTTAAAATCATTTAAGCCCTTCTTTTTAGCTAATTTCAGAAAAGTATTGTGTCCTATCTCTTCTATTAGCAGTTTGTGTTTTTAATTACTACACTTTGGAGTGTATGACTATCTGTTTTTTGTGTCAAGTCGTTTATGCTTACTATTGACTATAATACAACACTATTTTTTAGGTTTAGTTACGTGCGGTTCACTCCCATACTCTGGATAAACAGGTGCGTACTCTGAAACGCTACTCTTTAAGTATTCATCTATCCAGGACTCTCCTTGGCAAGAAACAACAGGAATATCCAGACTGTACCCCAAGGCATTCACTAAACTAAACCCAATCCTCAGTCCTGTAAATGATCCAGGACCCTGATATATTGCTAGTTTTTCTAAGTCTCTTAAATTCTTGTTAGCTTTTTTTAAAATATTCTCGATTTGTGTATGCAGCGTATCGGCTAGCTCTCTGTGCGCCTGCCATTTTATCTCTGCTATCAATTCCAGCCCATCAAAAACATACAGTTCTGCCTCTGGTTTATCGGTTCTAAGCGCCAGCGTTAACATTTCACTGCTCCTAAATTTTTAATAACATAACCTAGTTTTTCTGGAAGAGCTATGACTAATTCTCTGCTATTTTCGTCTTCTAAAGGTAGTAGCTCAATACGAATCAACCGCTCCCTCGGAAGCAAACCTTCTGCATTACCAGCCCACTCTAAAATAGTTACATTACGGTCATTTTCAATTACCTCTCTTAGCTCATCACTCATCTCACCGAGAGCCTCAAGCCTATAGAAATCGTAATGATGAAGCTCTAACTTTTTACCTGAATATACCTTGGAGATTACAAAAGTAGGACTAGTTATGTTATCGCTGACTCCTAGACCTACCGCGATACCTCTTGCCAAGGTTGTCTTTCCGCCACCTAGATCACTGGCAAGCTCTATAATTTCACCACCCTTTAATAGGGCCCCTATGGATTTGCCCAGCTGCTCCGTCTGCTCTGCACTACTAGTAGTAATTTTATAGTCATTTTGACTTTTCATATCTGATAAGATCATAACATGAAAACATGCGTATCACCCTGTTATAATTAAAATACTTATGCTTCGATTATCTGGAATATACCATAACCGCGACGTTTTAAGTTTACGCACTGGCCGACCTGTCGGACATGCTTACTCGCCAGTAATTAACCCTAATAATCTAAAGATTGAAGGTTGGTACGCAACTTCTCGCGGGGAAAAAGACCCGATGGTTTTGCCTGCAAGTGAAATCAGAGACCTAATTACAAAAGGCTTAGTTGTCAATGACCATGATGCGATTACACACCCCGATGATTTAGTAAGAATGAAAAAAATCTTAGACATAAACTACGAACTAATTGGCAAGCCCATTGTTACTGAGGGAAATAAAAAACTCGGAAAAGTCCAAGACTATTCAGTTGACGACGAATCTATGTATATTCAAAAGTTATATGTGAGCCAAAGCATATTACGTGGAATTAATAAAAATCAGTTACTCATAGATCGTAGTCAAGTTATTGAAATAACAGATAAGAAAATAATCGTCAAAGACCCAGCAGAAAAAGTAAGCGCTAGAGGCGGCGTAGTCGCACCAGCTGGTTAATTATCTAATCATCGCTTAGAGCCTCTTTAATGTCGCTGTATCTAAAGCCTTTTCCAGCTAAGTATGCCCTCAATTTTTGTTTATCACTGTAGCGTGGCCGTTTGCTTAGTTTTTTTACCAATTCTTTTAAGGCGTCTTTGTCCCCTGTCTCAAGATCTGATATAACGTTTCCGA
>CAZKAL010000067.1:0-2535 GCA_964550995.1 uncultured Candidatus Saccharibacteria bacterium
ACTATTTTCCGTAATAGGGTTGTCCTTCTCACCTGTTCCCTTACCTGACGCTATATTATACCACTGAACTATACCCCCCATTGCCTGTGTAAGTTGTGCCCCTGCATCAACAACCGCGTACATAAGATCATTGCCTTTGTTATATCCTACTTTCTGTTCATTATTTCTAATAGGATTTTCCCAAGAGCCAAGTGATCTGCTCCTGTTAGCATCATTAATACTTACGAGTGTTTCTGCTAAAACTCTATCGGCAGGGTGTATATTTCGTTTGTCTTCCTCACTTAAATTCCTACCTATCCGTTCTACTTCAGTTCGCCACAAAACAGGATTTATGAACTGCAAATCTTTTAACCGAATACCATTTTCAAATCCCTCTGGAGACCAAGGATCACCGGGAAATTTATAGCCCGGTTGTGTTAATGTAGGTTGCCGTTCAGTTTTATTTTCCCACGCTTTAGCCTCATGTAGTTTTTCCCATTCTGAAACTCGATTATATGCTCCCTGTAATTTTTCCGACTGACTTCTATATCTATCCCATGCTTTAGCCGGTCTAGCTAAATCTGAAGGATCTTCCCCCATTTTAGCTATGACCTCTTCATTTATTATAGTACTATCCCCTAACCAACTTACTAGTTTTCTTGCTTCAGTTGGTGAAATTCCATGAATTGCGATTAACTCATCCTCGCTAAATCCTCCTTTTATATATGTGTCCAACATTAACTGTTGGTTTTCTACGCTTTGTCTGGCATGTTTTACTTTTTGTATTCGCTGTATTAATGTGACTTGATCTCCCGGGTCTACTTTTTGTTTATATGTATTATTAGCTATATCTTCAATAGTCTGGCTAATATTGTTGATACCACCTTCTATAGAGTTCCATATTCCGTCCAAAAACTTTCCCGGGTTTTTTACAGCCGCATCTATACGTTGTTTAATTTGAAAAACAGTCTCTAACTGCCCCGCCGTTATTCGTTTTAGTTCGCGTGCATACGTTTCTTCAGAGTTATTCAGTGCAGTACCAAGGTTTGTAATCTCTTCATATATAGCTTCAGGGATATCTACTACATTAAAATCCATTAAGGCTTTACCAAGCTCATCACTATTGACAACGTAACCCTGCTGCACTTCAGCCAATGGTACGTCAAGTTTTGAAGCTATAGGAACTGTAAGAACCTGCCCCGGACGAATTAAATTTGGATCATTACCTACCCCCGCTAAATCTTCTACACGAACACCTAACTTTTTAGCTATTTTTCCTGCTGTATCACCGGTTTGAACAACATATTCCGTATAGGTTGGGCCTAAAAGTTTACCATCTTCAATTTTGTTTGTTGCTGGATTAAGTCTAGGTCCCCAAGGTTCTAAATCTTTTACGGCTTCAGCAAGACCCCATACTGGCTCACTAAAATCTATAGAACCATCTAGTTTTATTCCTGTTGGGATATAGGAGTATAGTGATAGTTTATTACTAGCTATTAGCGCGGCTCTCTCTTCTGCACTTAAATACCTGTCACTAAATACTTCGGGGGCACGGGGGCCACTCCAATTTTGTTCTGCTTCCCAATTATCCCAATCCTCGCCTACTGCATATTCGTCCGCTATATTATTAAAAACTGTTTTAGCCGCTTCGGTAACAGCTAACGAAGCTAACTCAGAAGCTAAAACAATAGTTCCATCATCTCCGTAAGTTAAAGTGGCAGCGTCTCCGGTCTCAAATCCTCTTACCGTATCTTCTAGAACTTCCGCGCTTATTAAATCGTGCGTCTCATATAAGAACCTATTATAAGCCTCATTACGATACTCTTTTTGATATTTTGTCGCCGATCCCTCACTATCTGCGGCTACACCTTCAGCTTCAATATCGTTCTCCAAACGTTTTTTGTATTCTTTACGATTACGAAAATCAGCAATTTTAATTAGATTAAGTTTAACTTGTGGAGGTATTGCACCATCTATAATCTGTTTAATTGCTAGATCGTTTTGCGTGCCATTAACAGCATTTACACGTTTTGTAAGTAACCAATGTTCTTCTGCCGTTAAACTACTATCTGCGCCGTCTTTCCATTCCCCGTTAGAGTTAGGTTTTCTTTGGGCTCCATTATAATATTCAGAATCAAAATATAACAGTTGTTCGGGGGTATAAAAACTACTTGCTTCTTCTTCAGAATCAATTTCTGCAGCCAAATCCCCCGGAAAAAAACTGTTAACTACAAACTTAGCGGCTGCTGGCCTTATAGTTTCGTTTACTACTGTGTCGCCACCTGCTGATGATTGAACAACAGCTTCTTGTAATACCCCTAACTCTAGTAATGAATTATCATATTCTGTACGTAAGGCTTTAAAATTTTCTAACTCTGATAAGTAGTCGGAATGATAGAGGTTATGTTGATCTAACCAACTTCGTATTTCGTCTCTTTCAACTCCTGATCTAAATTCTGCCTCTAAAGCAGCGTCAGCGTTGGTTTGAGGTAATACACGCCTTCTATATTCTGACTGACCTGTTTGTCTAAACTGCATACTACCTTCGCCATCTGA
>CAZKAL010000068.1:0-2464 GCA_964550995.1 uncultured Candidatus Saccharibacteria bacterium
ACACCCCCTGCTTTGGCAGTCACTTTAATAAAAACACACATCACTTTTTCTCCTTATATCATATATAATTCTGCTAATCCTCTGCTTACCATTGCAGCGTTTAAGTCTACACCATCAGCGTAGATAATACCAAGCCAACGACCAAACTTGCCTTTTTTATCCTTCATGGTTTGGATAGTGAGCTCTTTGTTAAATAAATGGTTGATCAAAAACTGTTTAGACTCGTTACCTCTTGCTTTTTCTTCTAAATCTCTTGTCCGTGTCTCTGGTGCGTTGATGCCATACAATCGGAATCGTTGTTTGGTGTAAGTATCAAATCCTAGTGATACATTCAAATCAATGGTGTCACCGTCAACTACTTTTATTAGCTCGCATTTATATTCGTACATTCTCCTCACTCCTTTAATGCGTTTAACACGTTCTCTAGCATGTGGTCAAATCGGCTTATACCACTGCCATCTAGGCTGTCTCCTAATTTTATCCATTGCTCAACTCTTTCCGCTGTATTTACTCTGCCAACGTGAACCCATTTCCCAAGCATTTTTGCTACCTTGCAAGCATTTTTAGCTTCTACTGACTTCTTAAACTCATCACTACCGCCGACAAAAACCGCTGAAATATCATCCCACGGTATATTAAACTGCCCTATTCCATCTTGTAAAACTAAAGCTCTTGGTAAACCTCTTGTTTTGTCGTGGAAGTGCTCAAACAGTTCGAGCGTTCTTCTTGCGTCACCTACAATGTCCGGCAAACATACGAATATAGGCTTATTTTCCTTTGCTTCTAGTAGCATCCTGCTCCACGTTTTTTCTGGAAAACGTGAAAAGCAACCATTGTCCAATCCGTAGGGTTTCCCACTCAATGCGTAAGCTGTTAGCGGTGTTCTGAGTTGCCAGAAATCGTAGCCATGTTTCTCGTCATATTCAAGTATTTTTCTTTTTGAGCAATCAAGCATAATTTTCATCGTATATTTATATCCTGTTGTAGTCTTGGAGAGTAGATGTAATTAAGTGCAATAGCAGCGTCAACTACATCTTGTTTGTTTTCATTATCTAGTGGCATTAAGTACACCGGCACATCTAGGTCGTTAATAAATCTATTTTGCCCGAAAACTAACTTTATGCAGTCAGGCTTAACATTTATCCCCTGTGTCTTTGGTGAGCAAACAATATAAGCATTGTAGCGTCCTTTTAAAGTCCCATTGGTTTCAATTTGCACTTTATGCCTTCTTGAGTTAAGGGTGTTCACCAGCTCGGTCAAATCGTACAAGAAAGGCTCACCACCCGTTATCACAACTAACTCTTTATCACACTCAGAGATAATTTGCGTGACACTCATTTCAGTTAAATCACTTGTATAGTCTGTATCACAAAAGGAGCATTGCAAATTGCATCTACCCAACCTAACGAATGTTGCCGGATGACCGACAAAAGGACCTTCTCCTTGTATGCTAGTGAATATTTCCTTAACAAGTAAAGTTTGAGATAAATCTTGTTTGTGTATCGGTTGACTATTCATAATATCACCTCAGCATAGCTAGTAACAGTTTCTTGTGTTCTTATACTAATTAAATCCACATTTAATGCACTGAGTTTGGTCTTAACAGGCTCAATAATGTGGCGAATCATATTCTCCACGCTGGGCTTATACGGCAACACAATCAAGTTGGTATCTATCACGTTAATTAACGGGTCATTGTCGCAAATAACAAAAGCGTGGTCATAAATCAAAACTGTGTCCGATAAAACCCTCTTTAAGTCCTTGAAATCTAGTACAAAACCTGTTTTTTCGCTCACATCACCTTGTATTGTTATATCCCATTTATAACTATGCCCATGCACATTAGAACACAGTCCTTTATATCCTAGAAGCCTGTGGCCTGTCTCAGTCCATACAGTCTTAGTCAATCTGTTCATTCTCATCGCTCCCACGTTTTTACTTTATACCAGTCATACCATACGTCAACACGTTTAAGTGTTGCTCTTTCCTGTCCAAACTCTTTGATTAAAAATACGCCGTGCTTTTGTCTTGGTGGCCAATGACCACAACCTGACTTTTTCTGCTTTGGTATTTCACAGGTTTGACACCTTTCTTCTTTCATTGCCCTACTAACCCCCCTATTAAAACTGATTTTTGATTAGGTTTCAGATAAAAATCCTCTTTATACCCACAACCACATACTCGTAAATTGAGCGAGGTTAATGATATCATACTTTCATCCTGACATTTAGGACAAACCTTACCCGTACCGAAAACTCTTGGCTTCTTTTGTCCATCTATGATAGCTTGTTGGTAGTCCCATACAGCTTTCATGTCGTTAAATGTGTACCATTCGCATATACCAGTTGCTTCTAACCATTGTTCAAAATTCATTTATTTCCCTCTTGTTGGTAGTATCAAAACATATCTGTGCTTGTGTTAAATAGCGTGTTTTAACAGTGTGTATAATACCATACTCCTCACA
>CAZKAL010000069.1:0-2379 GCA_964550995.1 uncultured Candidatus Saccharibacteria bacterium
TTAATAAACATCTTCAGTTTAGCTATCGAGTTAGGACTAACTACAGATCAACTTAAACAGCCTATTTTCGCCTTCCCTACTGCCAGTGACGACATTCGATATATGTTTTAAAAGTAAAAATAGGAGCTGAGTATGCTTAAGCCCAAAATAGATATAAATTATGTAGACTCCACAAAAGTGCCTGCAGAAGAGATTTCAGCCATTATTGGTAAAAAACTTGAGGATAAAAAGACTGTACTTTGGTTATTATCTGGTGGCTCGGCAATAGATGTTGCCGTGCTAGCCAGGAAAAAACTTTCTGACCGTACTTCCCTAAATAATCTACATATAGGATTAATCGACGAGCGCTACGGTAAATACGGCCACGAAAATTCAAATTGGCAACAGTTAATTGACTCAGGTTTTGATTTTAGCAATATTAACGAATACCCCATATTGTCACCCAACAACTTAAACGTTGACGAAACAACTTCAAACTACCTTTCAACCCTGAATAATTTACTTGCAACAGTAGATTTTGTTATTGGTTTATTTGGCATTGGTAGCGACGGGCACACCGCTGGACTACTGCCCAACTGCCCTATTTCGGAAAGCAGTGAAAAAGTAGACACGTATCAAGCAGCTGATTTTAATAGGATATCAATAACTCCTATAATGTTTAGAAATTTTGACCATATAGCCGTTTATATTAGAGGCGATGCAAAAAAAGATGCTTTTGAACAACTACTGCACGGTACAAATAGTAAAAACACACCAGCTTTGTATTTAAAGCAAGCAAATAAACTATCAGTGTATACTGATATAAAAGGAGTAGCATTATGAAAATAGGATTTATTGGGCTCGGAAAAATGGGCGGTAATATGGTTACGAGGTTAATTAATAACAATCATGAGGTTGTCGCGCTTGACCCAAATAAAAATGCGGTGGATGCCGTCGTTAAAAATGGAGCTATCGGCGCAACTAGTCGAGAAGATTTAGTAGCCAAATTATCTCCGGTGATTATATGGCTGATGATACCTTCACAGTTTGTAGATGATGAATTAAAGGCGTTATTAGAAATACTTCAGCCTGGTAGTATTGTAATTGACGGTGGTAACTCAGACTATAGACTTACTCAAGAACGCGCCATTTTGTGTAAGGAAAAATCTATATTTTTCGTTGACGTGGGAACTAGTGGCGGAATACTAGGTCTAGAGAACGGATACTCAATGATGGCAGGTGGAGACGATGAAGCAATTAAAGCAATCAGCCCTGCGCTTGACACCCTAGCACCCCCTAATGGATGGCATCATTTCGGAAAGACCGGTAATGGTCATTATGTCAAAATGGTTCACAATGCAATCGAATACGGCATAATGGAGTCCTACGCAGAGGGCTATAGAATGTTGCACGACGGGCCTGTAAAGAATTTAGATCTAGCAGCTGCTGCGAATGTTTGGCAACAAGGCAGTATAATAGAATCTCTTCTAAATGGGCTAAACGCAGAAATACTTAACGAAGATAGTGAGTTAAATGGTGTCGATGGATTTGTGAAAGAGTCAGGAGAAACACGTTGGACATTGGATACAGCCAAAGAAAACGGGATAGATTTACCGGCAATACAAACAGCATTTAACGTCAGATTGGAAAGCCAAAATGGCAATATCAACTACGCAACCAAAATGTTAGCTGCGATGCGTAACAAATTCGGTGGTCATGCCATCAATAAAGAGGAAAAATGATTGATATCGAACCATCAATTTTAACTATTTTTGGCGTAACTGGTGACTTGTCTAGACGTAAATTATTGCCTGCACTCTATCACCTCGCTCATGACAACTTATTGCCTAAAAGCATCCAAATCGTGGGGATTTCTCGTCGGGGAACAACAGTAGAAGACGTACTTGCCACCATGAAACTAAGCGTTGAAGCGTCTGGTGGACCAAAATGTAAAAAAGAAACTCTAGCATTTTTAAAGGAACGTATTTCCATCGTAGACATGGATATTACAGATGAGTCTCAATATGCAAATTTGAAAATCGAACTTGATAAAATCGAAACAAAAATTGGTATTTGTTTAAACAGATTATTCTACTTAGCCATACCGTCTACCTTATTCGGATCAGTAATAAAGAGGCTCGGCAAAAACGACCTAAATAAAGGTTGCCAGCACGGAAAAGCCCACTCTAGACTGATGATTGAAAAACCCTTTGGTTTTGATCTTGAGTCAGCAAAAACGCTAATAGCCGAATTACAAGATTCATTTACGGAAGATCAAATCTATCGTATTGACCATTACCTTGCGAAAGAAACTGTGCAAAATATATTAACATTTCGCTTTAAGAACCCTATTCTAAATAATTCATGGAGTAATAAAAGCATAAGTCATATTATGATAAC
>CAZKAL010000070.1:0-2290 GCA_964550995.1 uncultured Candidatus Saccharibacteria bacterium
AACTTGTCATGGTTATTAAATTGTGTAAATAGTGATCAGGGTTTGGTAGTAATGGGGTCATCGTTTAATTTTAAGTCTGCTACGTCGGTTAATAGATGGCTTTTGTTTTCTGCCACGGGTTTTACTACCCTTATAATGGGCGGCATCCAACCCGTCACGGTTGCCATATGTTCCAAGTTTTCGATTAAGTTTGTTTGCATTGACTCTAATTGCTAGACCTTTTTTGGTTTTGTTATATTTCCGTTGCTGCTTACGCCTTTTAGCGGCAGCCTTGGGGTTCTTCTTGTAATACTTAGAAGTTTTGCTTGCCATATACTTTCCTCTTTACAAGAGATGGGTCAACAGTAGGTAGAAGTTTGTTTAGTTTGTCTAAAGGACTACCATCGTAGGCAACACCTGTTATGTCGTTGGTTTTTAGCCAATCGCAAGCTGCTTTTAAATCTTGTGTAGTCGCTTCTCCACTCTTTATTCTATGTAAAAAGTCCTCTGTAACAAGATAGTGTAGCTCATTAAAGGTTTCTTCTGTTGCTTTTCTAGGTAGTTTCTTTAGCTCGTCCATTATTCTCCTAATAGGTTCTTCTTAACTAGCTCAACTAGCTTGTCATCTACTGTATTATCTGTAGATTTTGCATATGCCTCTAATAGTTTGACTATCAGTTCTTTAACTGCTGTAGTTTTAATAAAGGCAAATAAAATTGGTTTTACTAATGTAATCATGATTCGGTGGTTTCAGTTGTTTTCTTTGCAGCTGCTTTCTTTTTCTTTGCAGCTTTTGCTTTCTTAGCCTTTTCTTCGGCTTCCCATTGTAGTGTTAGTGAACTCATTTAAAATAATCCAAGTTTCTTTTTTTCTTTTGGTTTTGGTGGTAGTAATGACTGTATAGGTACGATGTCTTGACATAAAAAAGCTACACGTGTATTCGGTCTTATGGTAAAACCTTGACGTTGTAACTCTGCACATTTAAGTGCTCGTACAAGTTCGTAATCTAATTGCATCTTTTCCTCTTGACGCTTGGCAATACTTCTACATTGCTCAAGACCACGCTTATCTAGAGGAACCATAAAGTTAACTTGAAACCCCCAGTTCTCAGATAAAGTATAACTACTTGGAGCCATACCTGTTTCTTCTCCCATCTCCCAAGGTTTCGTATGATTGCCCATATAAAATGGACTAAATGTCATAGTAGATCCATTACATGATATGTTAGGACCATAGTTTTGACGTGACATCGAGCCGTTGTTCTGAAACTGTACGGCTTGATTCGTTACGTTACCTGTAGCTGCTGCCACAGGATTTGAGCTATTGTTTGTATCTCCCTCTGCAAACGCTGGTCCTACTGTGAGAAGACAGACAGCGATGTAGTAGTGGAGTTTATTGTATAGTTTCTTGTAGTATCCCATTGTTCTACGATGCCAGCAGCTCGAGTTGTAGTTTCTAAAGTCCAAGGTAATGTGGTATCAGTTACAGTAAATACTGCATCTCCACCAGATATACCAGCACTAGCTGATGCTGTAATATTACTACCGCTCCATGTATTTGCGGCAGCTCCGAAAACCTGACGTTGTTCGACCTCAGTTATCGTTTGGGTTGTAGTAGTGGTGCTGTTCATCGACCCTGTAGTAAACTGGGGCGTGACAGTATTAGCTCTAGCAACTGTGGGTGATAACAATGCTAATAAAAGAATTAGTTTTTTCATGTCTTTGGTTTTTGTTCTTTGTCTTTTTTACCATTACCTGTAGACAAGCCAAAAGTGGCCAGTGCACCTGTAAAAATCGAAGCGACAAAAGTAATATCGCCTGCTGTAGCTGATTTTTTAATCATAGGTAACTCAACATAACTTAGTGTAATAATAAACCCTGACCAGATTACAACACCTAGACGCACTGCTGCACCTAGTACTTGCATCTGTTCATCATGGTCATCTATGTTTTCTTTGAGCTTTGTAAAGATTCCCTTTTTTTCTTCTGGTTTTCTTTCCATTTTTTTATCTTATTATTTAAGAACTTTGTAATTCGTTCTTTGAGATCTTGTATAATAGGAGTTGCTAGAGTTGTAGCTGCTACGGCTGTAACAGCTGTAATGACTGTAGGACCTAATATATCAGCTGGGGGTATTGGAACAGGTGGAAGCCCCGGCAAGTTTAATACAGGTGCTGGAGGTTCAGCAGTATTGACAGGTTTTGTACCCTCTGGTTCTTGTAAATCACTAGGAGGTACAACCAAGGGTACATAACTGGGTACGTCAGCTGTAGGTAAAGGTATTTCTACAGTCTCTATCTTTTGTACTGGTG
>CAZKAL010000071.1:0-2220 GCA_964550995.1 uncultured Candidatus Saccharibacteria bacterium
AAACCCAGCGTAATATTTCTCAGAAATTTATTGATAGTGGTGCATTAATGGTTATCGGACAAGGAACCAACAATATACAAAATATGGAAATCTATAAATCTCGTCCTATACTCTACTCATTAGGAAAATTCATTGACAAAAACCTGCCAGACAATAAGAGTCTAGTAATCTCAGGCGAAATAACTGATAAAGAAATCCTATTGCAGCCCCTATTAATATCACATACGGAAGGCAGACCAGTGCTTGGACGATCAAAGGAATCTGACGATGAGATTAAAGAATACCTAAAACAAATGGATAGCAATCTAGTTGATGAAAGGGGTGGACTTTCATATATATTACCGAAATAGATGTATACTAGTAACAAATACGAGGAGGCAACGTAATGGACAATAATAATGAAAAACAGAACGACAGCAATAACACCCAAATAACTCCGGAAACTTCTGTTCCGAATGTACCAGTACCTGATCCAAATAACGACCCTACCCCACTACAGGAAAAAAATCTAAACCCTGTGATTGCTCAGCCGGGGGGGCCAATTAGAAAAAAAAATATTTTTGATAAACAAAATAGAGTTCAAACCATAATAATAGGACTTTTAATTGTGGCGGTACTCACGCTGTTAATTATCCTAGCATTGGGGAAAAATGAGACTAACACTGATCCTGCAAACAAACAAGACACCACGTCTGCAAATAATAGCGTCAACAAGGCTGAAACATCGAGCATCCAGCAACAAGAAAAAGTAACTAATATAACCTGGCTAGACCAACCGACAGAATACAAACAAACCCCGGGTTTGATAGCTCCAACACATGACTGTTTTACTCTTGTTATACTTAATCCTCATTATATTTGTGATTATACAATTTATAAACTTGGGGACAGTGATCAAGGAGAGATACTAATACTCAACGTTGAGGATGTACCTGGATTTACGCATTATATAGTTATAAATAATAATAACAAGTACATAATACCTATCAAAAATAATGCTGCCCACGTTGATGATACTGACGGCAAATTTTGGCGTGGCCCTCTAGACAGCAGTATTGAAACAAGTGATACAACTACAATTGCTGAGTTGCTAGTTAAAGATCAAATTTCGTATGGCGGAATAACTGCCAATTCTACGGGTGGCTTAACACTATATGACGGGTATAGTCAAGATGAACTTAATAAGATTGCCACGGAAGTTGCAGTAATAGATGAAGGTACCGTCTACGAAAAAGTCAAGCCTAAAGATAACGGAGTCAAACTATTTAACATCATCTTAAAGACTCCATCCGGCTTGTTTACCCCATATAGATATACTACGGAAGTACTTAATGACGATGATTCAGTAAATATTAGCTGGAACGATGGTTCATCTACTTCAGATACGTACATATGGGCATCTGGCTCTGGCGGTTGTAGCGTTACAGAGTCAGTAACGGTATTGGATAAAAATGAATTTAGTCACCTAGTAAAGAGTGGGACTAGTAACGGTCAAACAATTTACACTTTTGATTCAATCGACAACCAGGTTATCGGAGGATACTACGAAGACTATTCGGCTTATAGAGACGATGCTATAAGTAAACAAGAATTTTTTAATGACAATGCTGTTATAGCAGTTAGAAATGAGCTTGGCTATCGTGTATTAATGGTTAAAGATAAATACCAGCACGCTGGAGAATGTGGCAAGCCTGTTATATATCTGTACCCGGAAGAAGAGACCGAAATATCAGTTCAAGTAGGGGCAGACATCACGACATCCGAGCCAGAATACAGAAATGGTTGGACTGTTACTGCATCTCCGGATGGGACACTAAAGAATAGGGACGGAGAATATGACAGTCTGTTCTGGGAAGGCCTTGGACATGGACAGTACCCAGAAATAAATAAAGGTTTCATAGTTAAGTCTTCAGCTATCGAATCGACATTAAAGACACACTTAGAGATGCAGGGATTAAATCCAAAAGAAATTTCAGATTTTCTAGAATTCTGGTTGCCATTGATGCCAAAGGAACCGTACACCAGACTTACGTGGTTTACTACGGAGGAAATGAACCAACTCGCACCACTTCGAATTTCGCAGAAACCAGACACCCTAATTAGAGTATTCCTTGATTTCCAAGGTATAAAGACTCCTTACCCTCTTAAAAAACAAACACTTTCTCACCCACCTAGAAATGGTTTCACAGTTGTCGAATGGGGTGGATTGTTAACAAAATA
>CAZKAL010000072.1:0-2030 GCA_964550995.1 uncultured Candidatus Saccharibacteria bacterium
CTCCCGCAAGCAATCCACTTAGTATCCCCATAAACCATATTATATATGATTATTTTAGATAATGTCACTTGTATACAAAGCCCTAGAATACTTATGATTATTTCTTTAATTTCGGTATTTAATCAATTTGATTTTTATATTAATTAATTCCATTGCCAGTTATTAACGGCTACGGCAAGGCTATTCTCTAATTGTGCCTTGTAGTTAATATTGCCACTTGCCACGACACCAACATATCGGCCATCCTCTACCCAGAAAGTTGATTTCTCATAACCAGATTTTTTTACAAACGACAGGCTTCCTTTCGGGAACCCAGCATCAGGACTAACCTCCTCGTAATCTTGTGGATAAGACCTTCGTAACTGAACAGGAGATACGTCTTCAATGCTATTATTCTTAACAATTCCAACAGTAACTGCTAATTGGTCACCAACTATACCTTCTTTATCTAATAACAGATATTGTCCAATAATCGACGAACTGGGCACTTCATTTTTAGTCTTTAGCTGTAAATTAGAATGAACTCTTGTGCTAAAAAGACTAGTTGTTAGTCCTTCTAGTGTAGTTGTTGAACCTTTGACATTTGCATCAATAGGTACGCTATTAGTAATCTTGCCAATCGCTGGTTTTTTAGACCAATTAACATATACAACCGTAATACCGGCAGTAACTATTATGGTCAAAAATAATAAATAATGACCCCACGACAATTCAAATATATTCTCTTTTTTGTGTTTTTTATGTGCTGTTCGCTTTACCCTCGACTGTTTTTTTAACTCAGCCTTTATTTTTCGGTATTCATACCACCGTCCTAGCAAAAAACTCGTCAAAAATATAGGTACAAACAGCAAAACAAACAAAACAACCCTTAAATAAGTACTAGAACTAAGTCCTTTGTTCTCGACATTTGGAGAGTTACTATTTGCCGGACTACTTATGGGGGCAGGCAATAATATTGAACTTATAATTAACTGATACGATTTGGTAGTACCAATATTATCGGTAGCTGTTGCAATTACTTTATAGGTACCGCTTTTTTCATATATATGCTCAAGAGGGGTTGTCTTGGAATTTTTGACTGCTAGAGATTCAGTTGTTCCATCGCCCCATTTAAGAACCAGTGTATACGGCTTTACACCACCGGTAATTGTAATTTCAATATTTGCTGAATTGTTTTCATCTAGCACGTTATAGGGTTTGGTGCTGCTAATTATTAGGGTAGGATTCGAAACAAGACTAGGACTAGATGAGGACAACTTATAGACAATTGTCACTGGAACGCTGTCTGGCCCGTAATTGTCTGTCAAATTACTACTTCTAGCAATCAAAACATTATTGTCCCCTATCAAAGTAACTAATAGTCTAAACGTGCCGTTTTGCTCACAGTTAGTTGATCCTAGTAAGCTTCCCTCACGCCAAATCGATACGATACCAGGCGAGGTTAAACTCTGACATGTCCCGAAAATCTCTGCCACATCTGTATCTTTGGATAAATTATCTAAACTTGGGTCTATAACTGCCGGCTGTGTGGGCGTAGGAAAAGGTATGGAAGCAGTAACGTCATAACTCTGAGCCGACGTCTTAATTGGCAACATCACCAAAACCACAAAAAAGATAAGTATAGAATATGCTTTTTTTATGCTCACAGTGTAATTATACTTTACTAGCTAGAAATCGTGTATTCTCAAAAACTTTCTAGTTCTTTTTATAAAACTCCACTTGTTATAATTGATGATATGAAGGTTTATTTTGCTTGTTCAATTCGTGGAGGTCGTGCAGACGCAGAGTATTATGCCAAACTTGTAGAGCATATTAAGAAAAAAGCTACTGTCTTAAGTGAGATTTTTGTAGATAACAAACTAACTGCCGGCGGCATGGATAAACCCAGCCATGATATTTGGAAAACTGACACAAACTGGATAAGTGAAGCTGACGTAATTATTGCGGAGGCTACCAACCCTAGCCTGGGTGTGGGCTATGAAATATCCTTAGCAGAATCACTAAATAAACCAATACTTGCCTTGTTTAGA
>CAZKAL010000073.1:0-1993 GCA_964550995.1 uncultured Candidatus Saccharibacteria bacterium
ACATCAGATTCTCAATCTGGCAATACGAGTTCGATTCTCGTTGGGATCACCATAAGGGACTCATCCGATTTGGATGGGTTTTTTATTAGCTCTAATAAGGGGTGGAGAGTGCCTGTTTTGAGAGTTCGATTCTCCAAATCACTGTAACTTGGCAGATCCTTGAAAAAGAGCCTAAAAAACTGTGCCTTTTTGATAGGATCAATCTGTTTTTCGTATAACTCTACAGGGTGTTCCATAAGTTTTTTTACTCTTTGTAAAATGCTCTTCATATCTGGTTTTTCTTTGGTTAATTGTTGTGACCTATCTGCAACTAATTTCTCTACTGTTTTCTCTATTTTTAATAAATCCTCCTCCATATACTTAATAGCTGTCTCAGAGTTCAAAAACTTCATTTTAGCAACTGTTAACTCCGCATCATTGCGTAGCCCCTGGATACGTTCTTCTAGTTTCCTGGCGACAATGTCGCTATCCTCCTGACGTCGAATCCATTCAGCCTCAATAGCCAACATAACTTTATCTATAGTTGATTTAGGGAATACCAAAGTACTCATAAAACTTGCAATTGTTTTATCAAACTTCTCTTTAGGTATACGGAAATAATGACCGTAATTACTACAGTGATACGCAGGGTACATTTTCCCCATTTTCCCTCGTGACGAGCTCCCGAGAAGTGGCTTACTACATTCTGGACACAATACAAATTTACGGAATGCAAAGTATGCGTTGCGGACACTCTTATTAGACATGTGGTCACGAATCTTACCACGAATAATAGTTATCTTACCGTCATTGTCTTCCGAGATAGTTATTTTGTTCTCGTTCGCCTTGTTAAACAGTTTAATATCTACAATACCTTCAAATACACACTTAACAGGGTTGCCATCCGTCCACTTCTCCTGATTAACAGCCGCATAAATAGGGTTCGTCACATACTTCTGCATAGCTTTCATAGTAAGCGGTTTACCACCGCGCTGAGAAATAATATTATTTTGTTCGTCTCGATTAAACCCTTTACGTGTTTTGAAACCTAGAGTATTTATTTCTTGAGTGATCTCTTTATCTGTCATAGTACCTCTTGCACGTAGTTCGTACATCTTCCGAATGAAAATAGCTTCTTCAGGATGGGGCCGGAGTATAGTGCGTTTACCATTCCGCGTTTCGACCTTTTCACTTGCATATCCGTATGGCGATTTACGCATCCAGTAGCCGAGCTGAGTGTAGCGTATCTCAGCACCTATCATGCGGCTCATAATATCCCGTAACTCATCTTTAGATCGTTCAGCTTCTAATATCTCAGACTTCTTACTAGGGGAATACCGGCTCCACTTATACTCAAAACCTAGGTGATCAAGTGTATTAACTGATTCAGCACTTATAACTCCATATATATCTACTAGCTGAACTTTACTAGCATCTAGCTGATTTTTTAGTAAATCGTAGCTCAGGGAACCACCACGAGTAAACCTGTCTATGGATTTGATAATGAATAGATCTACCTTGTTACTTGGGTTTTTACAGTAATCTATGGCTTCTTGCATTGGCTGTTGTTCTTTACTGGCAGATTCTAAGAACACAAAAAACTTCTTTATTACGATACCCTTGTTTTTAGCAAACCGTTCAATTTGTTCTTTTTGGGCGTCAGGGGAGTCACCGTCGGAGCTCTGTTTAGTAGTCGAAACACGAATGGCTGCAACAGCGTTTCTGTTAGGGTTCATGATTTTACACCTAGCTCTTCTTCGACTATATCCAATACGACATGTACAAGTATTTCTAGCCGTTGCTCGTCGTTTAATATTGTCTGTTCCACGTCGTTTTTTACTTGATTTGCCATCTGACCCTCACCTATGACTATTCTTATATAGAATAGTATATATGCTTATTATGGTTAATTCAAGTATTTTTATCTATCTAAAACTTATGCTGTCGGCTACATATATTTAAGTAGTTTTTAACAGATTACATTAGCTATTTCTATTCTCTTCCTTATATACTA
>CAZKAL010000074.1:0-1963 GCA_964550995.1 uncultured Candidatus Saccharibacteria bacterium
AGTGCTAGAAAAACACGATATTGCAGGTTTGTAGTACAGATTTTCACAAGATTGTCTCTAACTCATGGAAAATCTTGTGTTAATCTCGTGTAATCTTGATATAAAGTAAACTCGGGTGCCAAGAATAAACTTTCGTTTCTTGATATTTTTAGTACCCCTTTTGGTTGACGAGACTCTACAATATGTAGGACTATCGTTGCACTAACGCAACGGTCAAACCGAAAGGAGGCACAGTATGAAAAAACGATATTCGTACTTAGCACTTGATGCGCACTCTGGTCATTCCCAACTTGCAGTACTTGCTCCTAATGGAGCTCTTGTTTCGTGCAAAAGTTATCCTACTTCTGCGCCTGAATTAATTGAATCTGTTACTGTTATTAAAGGACACAAAAAAATGGTCGTTGAAGAATCTCAAATAGCCGATTGGGTTAAAAGGACTCTTGAACCATACGTTGATACATTGATTATTGCTGATCCAAAAGTTAACGCCTGGATTGCTAAAAGTCAACAAATGAATGATAAAACCGCCTCCATCCGTTTAGCACGCCTCCTACGCGGTGGCTATATTAATCCTGTCTACCATGCCGATTCCCAACGTCAACAATTCAAAGAACTTGTTCTTCATTATTACGATATCACCAAACAAATTACTCGTTTTAAAAACAAACTGAAAAATAAATTCATCTCCCGTGCTATTGTTGCTCAAGGACGTTCTCTTTATTGCCAGAAAACCTTTTCCGTTCACATTGACAAACTTTCTCACTTACCCTTCGCTCAGTTTCAAGCAAAAAACTATTTTGCTCTTGTAAGGGGATTAGAAAAACTTCAAGAACAAGTACTGAAAAAAATCTATTCCTATTCTAGCTCTTACCCTGAAATCAAACAATTTCAGGCAATCCCTGGTATTGGCCCTATTCGTGCTTTTACCATTGTTGCCATAATTGATACGCCCCATCGTTTTTCCAATAAACGAAAACTGTGGGCTTACTCGTGTTTAACCAAATCAGAAAAAATATCTAATGGCAAACTGTATTCTTCAGCATCGAGCACCAACGGAAATAGACTGCTCAAATATACGTTCCTCCAAGCTGCCATGGATGCTATTGACACGAAACATAACTCAGTATTTAAAAGAACTGCTCAACGCTTATATGCTAATGGTGCTTCAGAAAAAAACGTACGGCGTTCTGTTGCTCGCCAAATAGCTTCTATTATTTTAAAAATCTGGAAAACAGGAGAACCGTTTAAAAATATGCTCTAAGACTTCTTGCTTTATCATTATTATAACGGCTATTGTTTGAAAGTCGTTTCTTTTCGATTCTCCTGTCACTATATTGTTCTTTTAAACAACAATACTCGATAACCTTATAAACCATAGGTTTTATCCGGAATGAGTCTCACAAACCACATAGGCCAATTAAGTCTCTAATCTTGATTAGTCCTTCCGGATCTAAGGTCCATGTATAGATTAGTCCTGGAATAATTACGTATGTTTATGCAACCAATCCTATTTTACGTGACTATCTCCAGAGTCTCAATAGATGTGTGACACATGAAACCTCAACTGGTAGATAACTATCGCAGTGTCATTTATCATATTCTATCGTATATCGTATTCTGTTGTTTGAAGCTTGTCAAAAATCGAAAGGGTGTTTCGAACAATAACGTTGTTCGGCTTATAACCGCACCCTCAAAGTCATTCACTAAAGAACGAATTTGAGTCATGGAGGTTTTTTGCTTGACTTTGGTTTACATAGATGTGGTTTCAATCGGTTTAAATATTAAAGAACTTATATTCGATTACTTAGTAGCTTTGAGTAGTTGGTTGTTAGTTTGTTCAGGTCTTTCACTCAGGAAAAAAGTAAAATTTTTTCTGCCCAGTCGCACTGCCAAGATTAACTAACTACCTGCGACGTTTCATAACATCGTCGACACTCGTTGTGTCATGAGATCGTCGACATTT
>CAZKAL010000075.1:0-1924 GCA_964550995.1 uncultured Candidatus Saccharibacteria bacterium
TTAAACTGCTCTTCGTTAGCTTTGTTCATTTTAATTTATATGAGATAGGATCACGTGCTCCCGTGCTGGATTATATCCAAACGTGGCTCGCATCCAATCAAGCCAATTTCTACTACCTTTTTCCTGATTACATCGACGGCACGACGGCACAACATTAGCTGTAACATCTCGTCCACCTTTACATTTAGGTCGAACGTGGTCAATAGTAAGATTGTGTAATTCATGTAATTCTCCGCAATAAACGCATGTACAGTTGAAGTGCTCTTTGACCGCTCTTCTCCAGAGCTTCTTTGCATCAGGACTTTGCATTGTTATTAAATTTTGTAGATAATGTTCAGGTGAAGGTAGTAACTGAGTCATAAAAACTACTTAGATCCTACGAAGATCTTAGTTTCTATGAACTCCACCGCTTTATCATCTAGCTGGTTATCAGTAGAAGCAACTAACTTTTTAAGGACATCAATAATGAGCCTCTTAACTGAGTCTGACTTAGCAAAAGTTAAAATAATTGGTTTGAGTAAAGTAATCATTTGGGTTAGAATAGTTTAAAATTTTTATCTTTTTTAGGCTTGACTTTAACGATAGGTACTATGTCCTGACATACTTTAGCCATAAGTGTGCCGGGTCTATACATAAAACCTTTCTTCATTAAATCTGCACATTTGTGTGCTCGTGTAATCTCATACTCGAGCCTCATCTTATCTTCTTGGCGTTTAGCCATTTCTTTACATTGTTTGTAACCTGTCTTATCTAGAGGTACCATAAAATTAATCTGGAACCCCCAGTTTTCTGCCAGCGTATAGCTGCTAGGTTGCATAAACTCATCAAGCGGTTTAGTATGATTACCCATATAAAATGGTTGGAATGTCATTGTACTGCCATTACAACTTATATTAGGACCATAATACTGTCTACTTTGTGCTCCATTGTTCTGGAATTGCACAGCTTGATTGGTCACATTACCAGTAGCTGCGGCGACTGGGTTACTAACATTAGTATCTTCACCTTCAGCAAGTACGGGTGTACCTATTGAGAGAAGATAGAGTAAGATGAAGTAGTTGAGTCTGTGTCGATTACCCGATCTATGGTTATCGTTTCGATAGTTCCAGCGTCTCTGGTTGTGATCTGTAGATCCCAATCTGTTGCGTTGGATGTTGGTGCATAAGTAGCGTTGTCTGTACCTATTCCACCAGTTACCGTAATATTTGTACCGCTCCATGAGGAAGAGGCTGATCCTTGAATATCGTGAACTATTTCTTCTGTTATAGTTTGTTGTGTAGTTGTGGTTGACTGCATACTCCCTGTTGTAAAGGAAGGCGTCACCGTGTTTGCTCTTGCTATGCCGGGTGATAACAGAGCCAAGAGTATGAGCCATTTTTTCATGTTTTTGGTTTAGGTAGTTCTTTTTTTTCTCCGTTCTTCTTACCATTTCCCGTAGACAAGCCAAAAGTGGCTAGTGCTCCCGTGAAAATCGATGCGACGAACGTGATATCGCCTGCTGTAGCTGACTTTTTAATCATAGGCAGCTCCACATAACTTAGTGTAATAATAAACCCTGACCAGATTACAACACCTAGACGCACTGCTGCACCAAGTATTTGCATCTGTTCATCATGGTCGTCTACGTTTTCTTTGAGCTTTGTAAGGAGTCCTTTTTTTTCTGGCGGTTTTGTTTCCATTTGTTTATTTTACCTTGTAGGAACTTCTGTAATCTTTTTTTAATTTGTTCTATAATCGGCTGTGCCACAGTTGTAGCCGCTACTGCTGTAACAGCTGCCACGGTTGTTGTAACTAATATGTCAGCCGAAGGTATAGGTATAGGTGGTAAATTTGGTATCTTTAACTTAGGAGCTGGCGGTGCCTCAGTGTTAGTTGCCTTAGGTTTTACTCCTTGTTCATCTCTAAGATCACTAGGAGGTACAAC
>CAZKAL010000076.1:0-1746 GCA_964550995.1 uncultured Candidatus Saccharibacteria bacterium
GACACACTCCCTCTCGGAGTGTTTTTTATTTGATGTTTGCTAAGTAACTTGACTCACGACCCGGGGGTCGGGTGAGAACTGCCAGTGGCAGTTCGCAAGGCCGGAGCACCGGCGCGTATTAACGCCCGATGTGAGGCGTGGGGACGGCTGATTGTCAGCTTGCTGACAGTAAGACTGTGCCAGAATGTCATTGGCATTTCGCAAGGAGACTTTCTTAATCAAGTTTGCTTGATATAACGAAATCTCGGGCTCGCTGAAAGTGAGGGCGGAACGTGACCAAGTCCCCTCATCCCTCAAAACGAGCTTTATGAAAATTTTACATTATGTGACTTTTATGGTACAGTATCTGAATGTTTAGAGTAAGTTATGAACACGCTCCGTCCTTATCTACTGACGGAAGTTTAGATGTATATGAAATTTTTTCCGAAACTCCATTAACAGGGTCCATCTACGACGATACGATAGCGATAGCACGCACAGCTATCCAATTCACAAAAGATTCTATACCAGAATATGACGGGGAGCTGAGAAACCCATTAACAGGAATCGACAAGAGAGCTGGTAGCTGCCGTGCAAGATCTACATTACTTCACGCTCTTTTAAGTGCAGCTCGAGTACAGTCAAGGTTAATATGTACAGAAACAACATTCAAAGCTGGAGACATTAAAACTACTCAAGGACACTTACTGAATGGCTTCATAATCCCAGGTACTCCAAAACCCGGACTAATTGAAAATGCCTTCATTAATGTAACAACTCAAACAGGTAAAATAAAAACACTCGGAACAATTGATTTAATACCCCCTCATATAGATAAATTTGGAGGTTACCCAATAATAAACGATAAAAAAAGATCGATGGTCCAGACATTATCTAATGAGGAAAATGGTGAACAAAAGTCAAGTTGGCAGACAATCATTCATGATATAGAGGATGATGTCACGTCACAATTACGCTGCCTTACGGTCACAGAATCAACAGCCTTGGTAGATGCATATTGCAGAAGTGATGACGATCCAGTAATCACTGATCTCATAAGACCACCGATGGAATTACCGATACTGTAACTTTTATAAAATATAGATACTAAGAAGTATCGTCAGGTTTGATGAAAAAGGATATTAAGTTATCAAAAGCTGATTTAAATCAGCTTTAACTCAGCTTTAAATCAGCTTTCGTATCCCCTGTTATTTCTTGCCATCAGCGGTTACTGTTGTATTGCTACTCACTTGATGATTAGTTATTTATAAGGTTAAAGTATCTAAAAATAATTAAATCTTGCCAAAACTATATACACAAATGTCAGCCTCTCATACCCCACCAATAAAAAATCCCATCGTCGATGGGATTATTATTTAGCTTAGTATTTCTTTGTATTAAACTTGATTTTGCTGCGGCGCTATATCTGCTTGACCATTTACCGCAAGAGAACCATCAATAACTGCTACTAGACTTGAAATATAATCTACCGCTTCGGGAAGATCATTTACATAATGCATATTTTCTCTATTTACAAGATCTCTCCGAACTATATGTAATTCCTCCTCACCCATTGTTGCTGTAAATTCATTTTTCCTAGTCACTACCTGAATACCAAGTAGTAGCTTACGCTTGACACCTACAGAAATTGCATTTACTGCACGGAAGTCGCCAGTTATTATTTTTTCACCTGTACCTAATTCTTTAATATCTACCTAAACTTAACTTTGAAGTGCGACAAACCATATCTCTTTTGTTACTGTGGTG
>CAZKAL010000077.1:0-1705 GCA_964550995.1 uncultured Candidatus Saccharibacteria bacterium
TTAAACGTATATGATGTATCGACTGATCACAGAAGAGAGATTGGTAGTCTGGGTCTAAGACTAGAAATGGTAACAAGGTATTCACCGGGGTACAAACTTATCGACCCAGTAGATAGAGAAGTGTTGGAAATCTGGCGGTATACAAACGCAGCGGGGTTTGATGGAGTGATGAGGAGTAGTGGGCTAAGGGTGCGAACGATCGGAGAAAATCCCAAGCAGCACGAAATTACACTTAACGTAGATGAACTAATGTTATTTACCAAAATTAGCTTTAAAAGTTTGGGTCACACAAGATCCACATCTAGCTTATTGTCATTCACTGGAGATTTACTAGAGTCAGAAAGAGCACAGCTAGACAGGCACAGTTCAGATCTTATTGCCCTGTCTCTAGAGTAGAAATTATTTATATAGTGTGTGTTAGTTGTTGATGAGGATATAATAGAATTATCAGCATATGCCCGTATGGCCACTACTAATCATGCTATGGCCGGGGTACTCTATAGTTTCTGCTTAGGGAGGCCTAAAATGCAAAGGAAGTACAGTTCAGATATAATATAGATAATCATGGAACTAGTAATTATTTCTTCATTAGTGTTGTCGGTAGTTTGGGTGGCACGTGGGCTACTGATCAACGCACTATATTTTTGTTTTTTCATGGTTTGGAATATCTTCCTTACCATAACTCCACTGTTGGCAGCGACTATTATCGAAAATACTAATAAATTGGGAGTAGTAGGAGAAGGTGCTATGTGGCTACTTTGGCTTCTATTACTACCTAATGCTTTTTACTTAATGACGGAGTTCATGCATCTAAACCAAAAAGTGGTGGTTACTAAAAGAAATAAAAAATATGAACGCAGTTTTGAATACACGCGAGGAGATCCATTGTTTGTGTTTGACAGTTTACTGTTATTTTTATCAGTTAGTCTGGGGGCGGTAGCTGGCGCACTAAGTTTGGAAAAATTCTATAGTTATCTAGAATTACAGTTTCCGGGCGTGAGTATAGTGGTAATGGCCATAGTAATGATTTTGAGTGCTGTAGGTGTTTACATTGGCCGCTACGGAAGATGGAATAGTTGGGATGTATTTCTTAAGCCAAGAGCAATATTAAGAGACATGGTTAGCGCTATAAAGGATAATCAGGAGCGAAGAATACTCTTAGTGATTACTTTTACGATATTAGTTTTTGAAATAATAAGCTTACTGGTAGTAGCTAATTACTCATGATTATCACTTCTATAAAACAGCAAGCTAGGAGCACTGACAGAGTCTCTATTTTTGTGGACGGTAAATATAGCTTTTCTCTAACGTTTGATCAGTTATTGGACCAAAAACTTAAAAAAGACATTGATATCGATGAGACAGATTTAAAAAGGTTTAAACGCTTGTCAGCAGAGGGTAAGCTCAAACAACGCGCACTAGAATGGTTGATGATACGACCTCATTCCATAAGAGAGTTTAGGGACTACATGTACCGCAAGAAAGCCGAAAAAGAGCAAATATCGGCCTGGGAGGAAGAGTTTACTGCAAAAAAATATCTAGATGACGAAAAGTTTGCGGTCTGGTTTGCTGATCAAAGGTCTAGAAAAAATAAAAGCAGCAGAGCTATTTCGGCTGAATTGGCGTCTAAGGGTGTACCGCGTGAAGTTATCGGAAACGTTATATCAGATCTTGAGACAGGGGACAAAGACGCCTTAAAAGAATT
>CAZKAL010000078.1:0-1690 GCA_964550995.1 uncultured Candidatus Saccharibacteria bacterium
CGCTGTACTTGCTATAGATACTTCAGGAGCTGGTGAGGCTCTTGCTGCAGCAGAGGTTGCATCAGAGGTTGCATCAGATGTTGCAGGTGCTGGACTTGAGATTGCTGGAGGTGTCTTGGGCGGTCTAGGCTCTATATTCGATTAAAACTTAGTGGTCGAGAGTGCTAAATGTCTTAATACTTAGTATGTCTAATACGGTGGCAATTAGAGCATAATAATTCACATTTATCTAATTCCTTTTTGATCGCATTAAATGATGCTAAAGCTCTACTAGATATAGTAAACTCTTTGTCACTATTTATATGATGAAAATCAAAAACAGCTGGATGCCCTGAATAGTTGCAATCTACACATTTTCCTCCCATGTATTCTACTGCTTGAAGCTTTTTCTCTCTTTGCCTTGTAACGGTTTGTTCTTTAGTGCAAACTTTGCAGTAAGGAGAAGTTTCAGTACCACCTCTTCTCCTATAAAATTCTGAAGAGCCTTTTAATTCTTGACATTTTGTGCAAAATTTTTTATACTTATCAGATGAT
Source organism: uncultured Candidatus Saccharibacteria bacterium (assembly GCA_964550995.1). GTDB lineage: Bacteria > Patescibacteriota > Saccharimonadia > Saccharimonadales > SZUA-47 > CAZKAL01. Next base: position 535 of record CAZKAL010000078.1, read on the forward strand.
ATATCTGGTTTTAGAGAGACTCTGCCAGTTTTAAATGGTGAACATTTTAGGCATGCCTTTCTGTTTTGAAGATTTTTTCTCTTACCTTCAATAATAATTGAAGATTCAAACTTACAATTACACTTAACACATTGCTTCATACACGCAAAATGCGTATTCGAGACACTCTCTCGACATTTTAAGCTCCTGTAACTCAATTGGAAGAGTAGCGGCCTTCTAAGCCGAAAGTTGGTTGGGTTCGAGTCCCCCCAGGAGTGCTAACAATTAACTACCCATGTTATAGCTGGGTTTGAGGGAGGATTCATGACCTCCTAATATAGGAATGCTATTCTAGACCAGAAAAGAATATCCTAGGTACCATGTTCTTTTCCAACTGCCCTAAGTTGACCCCAATATCGTTAGGGACTAGATACAGTTAATTGTTAAACTTTTCAAACACACATACTACACATACAGTACATTTATCACATAACACAATGAGGATCTGAATAGGATCCTCGACAAATACGGGCCTGTAATTCAACGGTAGAAATTTGTTCTCATAAGACAAAAGTTATCGGTTCAAATCCGGTCGGGCCTACCAGGAACATTGTTCCTCATATAATATTACAGATGTCCCCATAGATTAATTGGTTTAAATCGTATTATTTTCAATAATAAGATTACGAGTTCGAACCTCGTTGGGGACACAAGGCTCTGGATTGCGCGTTCGGAGCTGGGCTATCGTCTAGATGGGTACAAAAGTTCGTAGCGTACGACAATGACCATCCATCAGGTTTAAGACACCTCCAAGCTATGGAGTGAGACTCGGGTTCGAATCCTGATATGCCCACTATATCTAAGGCCAAGCGATACAAAGGTATTACATATGGTTTATTTCCCAGTTCCAGATCTTGACTCTTGCAAAAAATATTGTGAAGAACACAATATGAGTAAGAATTTATTGATACCTATTTCAAAGAGAAGCGCAAGCTTTTTTGGAAAAAGGTAGCGATCATATTTGTTCCGGGATTATTGTTTTTTGCTAGTATATTTTACTTGTATTTAAACTGAAGCCATTGCATGACTTACTAAGATAAATAAAACTATAGAGAGGTGGCCGAGTGGTCGAAGGCACCTGATTTGAAATCAAGCGTACCGAAAGGTACCGGGGGTT
>CAZKAL010000079.1:0-1689 GCA_964550995.1 uncultured Candidatus Saccharibacteria bacterium
TAAACCCAGCATCATAACGTATCCGCTGCTCAAGATTAAAGATACCAGAGAAAACTCCAAAACATACTTTAATGATATGACTGGTGCACCGAAAGAAAGACAAAATATTGTTATAGGTATACCAGCAAATAAAACGACAAATAAACTGATAGCTGCAGGGTGAAATTCACGAGACATACGGCCTGATACGTAATCACCGACGCCAAAACCAATTAGCGGTAATAGACTAAATAAAACTCCGACCATTTTACAGCTTTGCGCCTTTGCGGGCTTTGTTGGCCCATTCATCAGCCAGCTCATTACCATCTGTTCCTACATGGGCTTTTACCCATACTAATTTTACGTTAGAATCGTTATACAATGAATAAAGATTTTGTACAATGTCTAGATTTTTTATCTCGCCTTTTGACTTTTTCCAGCCTTTTTTCTCCCAACCAATTGCCCAATTCGTCACAACATTAATCCAGAATTCACTATCGGTACGTACTTCACATTCTACTCCATTTGCGTATTTTATAGCAGCGATTAAGGCTTCCCCTTCCATGCGTATATTCGTAGATGTCTTTTCTCTACCTAGAGCTACCGGCTTACGATTTTCAATAACAGCAAATCCTCCTGGTCCAGGGTTAGGGCTACAACTTCCGTCCGTAAAAAGTATCATAGATACTAGTATATCGTATTTAGGAGTTCATCTTTGGTATTAGGAGTTTTGTTAAGAAACACGCTTCTGCAATTCATCAATATACTTAGCTAGACTGCCCTTACTCAGTGCAGGCAAAAATTTGTTATAATCGCTACATGGATAGAAAGATAAAAGTACGTGCAATCATCGTACTAGACGGCAAGCTTTTTGTAGCAAAGTTAAATAAGATGGACGGTACTGTTTCGACGTTCTGGTCGTTGATTGGTGGTCACGTAGAATCTGGTGAATCGCTAGTCGGTGCTCTTCACAGAGAAATAATTGAGGAAACTGCTGTAGAGCCGCAAATCGGTAACCTAGCATTTGTGCATCAATTTAAAGTCCAAAATACAGAATACATAGAATTCTTTTTCTGGGTTAGTAATGGGGCAGATGTCCAAAACGTTGATTTATCAGCAACTTCACACGGAAAATCTGAGATTGCCGAGATTGGTTTTATAGACCCAACAAAGGATCCTATATTACCAAAATTCCTGAAAGACATTGATTATAGTGCAGTTGACTCAAGACCAGTAGAATTCTACGACTATCTCTAGCTCTTATTATCACGTGGATAAAACCCAGCGCTATTATACAGCGGGCTCAATTTGTAGGTTCAGAGATATATATTAATTACTTCAGTAACGTCAGTTCAGAGCCCTCGACTGGTACTAATGGAGCTTTTCTATAGGCACGGCCACCCATACCAACAATTCCACATTCTTGCAGAATAGCGTTAACACTAATAAGATCTGCACTAGTAACTTTCGGATGAATTCCTGCATAACTCAGAATAGATTCTTCCATCTTTTCTTCTCCTCGACCCCCATTTTCATCCTTATGTGGTTCGAACCCATAGCCGAAAATTGTTTTCATGCTGACCTGCTGTTGATCGCGCATGGTAATGAAAAGTCTATGGATAGCACGTACTCTGTCGGATTGTGTCACGTCAAAAAAGAAGATGTCTTCTGATTCTAGAAACAGCTCTATCTCTTCTAAATAAGGATCCA
>CAZKAL010000080.1:0-1661 GCA_964550995.1 uncultured Candidatus Saccharibacteria bacterium
TCTCGGTGGATGGTTGTTCCGTCAAGCTCATCAACACCAGACATAACATCTAACACAATTGCAGCATCCTCAACTGTAGATGTTAAAGGACCGATTACATCAGTGCTGCTTGCCATAGCAACTACACCACTCCTAGATACAAGTCCGTATGTCGGCTTGCATCCAACTACACCACAGTAACTTGCAGGCTGGCGAATTGAACCGCCGGTGTCTGTACCAAGGGCAAATGGAGCCATACTAAGAGCTACTGCTGCTGCAGAACCTCCACTACTTCCTCCTGGTACCCTTGTTTTGTCATGTGGGTTTTTTGTTGTAAAAAAATCGCTATTTTCGGTTGAACTACCATGTGCAAATGCATCCATGTTAGCTTTTGCTATACATATCGCACCTTCAGCTTCTAGCTTTTCTATCGACGTTGCCTGATATGGAGCCGTAAAGCCTTTTAGCATTGAACTAGCAGCTGTAGTCTCGGCTCCAAATACCAGAAAATTATCTTTGGCAATAAAAGGTACTCCTGCAAGTCTACCAGGACTCTTCCCATTCTTAACTTGTTTATCTATTATTTTTGCTCGCTCTGTTGCTCTCTCAGATATAGTAGCAATTATTGCCCGATATTCTGGATTTAATTTATCTATTAAATCTAAAGATTTTCTTACGTTGGCTTCTGCTGTTGTGCTACCATCGACAACGTTTTTTGCAATGTCAGAGATAGAAGGCCATTTAAAGCTAGCACTCATTTTATCATCCTGTGAACTTTTATGTAGTCGTCTTTACGATCAGGAGTGATGGATAATAACTGCTCTGGACTTGAGAGCTGTTTTCTTACTTTATCTGGACGTGTTACATTCTCTAGTCCTGTCACCTGCAGTGTAGGTTCAAGTCCAGAAGTATCAACACCATTCAAAGCCTCTACATACTTAAGTATAGAATTAAGGTCTTTTTGGTATTTTATGATCTCCACGTCGGACAATTTTAGTCGCGCAAGGCGCGCCAAATTAACAACTTCATTTTTACTCAATTTTTTTGCCATGTTGAATCTATTATAACTGAGTTAACCTGATGTTACTAGGCAAGATTTACAGATAAGCAGACCATAGAGCTATTTGTGCTTCGGTAAGTTCGCCACTTGCTGCTACTGCATCAGCAACAACCGTTTCTTCTACTTTTATTACATCACCAACAAATATAACATTATTTCTAGGTAAGGTGTCTACAACTACTGTCTCTACATACAAGCGCTGTTCTGCACTTAAGCTTTGTGACTGATTACTAAGATATTCATCAACCATTTTACGGACAATAACAGTTTGATTGTCACCACTACGCACTGTAGCTGAATAGGTCGTATCTGCTTTGTTAACATCAACAGGCCCTGCCACTGGGTCCGATCCAATAACTACCTTGGAAGTATCACTTGTTTCTTTTACTGTTGCAGAATCTTCAGTTTTTGTAGTTTGAGATGTAGTAGTTTCTTCTGACACATCAGTGTTTGTTTCGTCAGTTGTACTATTGTTTCCTATTGCTAGCGCTATTACACCTGCTGTAATCAGCGTAGCAACTATAACTCTTGGGTTATCTTTTAGTTTTTCTAAGAATTCTTGCATAACGTTAAGCCCTCACTTATTAGCCCCACCCGTTATTAATTATGTTGATAGTATACT
>CAZKAL010000081.1:0-1635 GCA_964550995.1 uncultured Candidatus Saccharibacteria bacterium
TTTATTTAACTATTGTTTTAATAGGTATAGCGTTTGCGTGTAACAACAAAGAGATTCTAAGAATTTTAGATTTTCCCTGACATACCAAATTACACGAAGCGTCATAAGTTTACAAACCAGCCTCAAAGACAGAGGGATTAACCATGAATATCAACGACAAAATACGGGATCTTATCAAAGCAATAAAAGCGGACATTAACAATGAGGCATTGGCGATACAACTCGTTAATGCCGTTCGTAAAGCTAATGCCTCTCTACGCCCAGATAAACCAAACGTTGATATTGCTGCAAGACTTGTTGACCCAAATTTTCAGACCGATAGTTATGGAAATTATACCTGCCATAGCTACAGTAATGCTCTGCGGAATTGCATGGGTGATGGTATGCGTGTTCTTGTTTGTGAATACTCTGGCTCCTATCAGGGTGAAGTCCATGCAATCGTTGAGATTGACTCAGAATACGGCCATGTCTTTGCTCTCTGGAATACCTATTATGGTAGTTGTTCTTGCTGTGACGCATTAGAGTCTGGCGCCAATCCGTTTCCTATTGTCAAAAATGGTTTCAAAACTACTAGACAGTTTTGGTCCCTGGACGAACTCGGGGAATATGTCAATGAGCATATGGATTTTCAAAGCACTTGGAACCCATTCCCGGCAGGACTTGTTGACTCGGCAAAGGAAAAAGCCTCTAAGCTTTTATCCAGCCATACAAAGAGCTAGAACTCAGTAGGACTGTCGTTCTACCATTACTCCACAACTTAATTATATAGTTTATTATCAGTATTGGTGCGAATTGGTATTGATAATATATTCGCACCAATACTATGGGGCTGTGTAATATCGCATAGGATGAAACCCAAAATGAAACGTAAAGTTTTCTCAGTTCTGCGCGTCAATAGAACGAAAGAAGACTAGATAACAGGAAAAGAAATTCTGACAGAACTCCGATTCTGTCAAGTCTTACTAATAACTTCAACCGGAGGCAATCATGCTTTTTACAAATGAGTTCTCTACTTGGCTACACAAACGCACGGCGGCTACCGCCAGAGCACGTAATTGGTTCGGCGTTGCTCCTGAAGACCTCGCGCAAGACGTTATGCTGGCGATCTTTAAGGCTAATGAAAAAGGCAATTATGAGCACAGGGGCGAGGCTCAATTGCGTGCTTTCGCGATCAAAACCATGCATAACCTAGCTATTAACGCCATGGGATCTTACAAGCGTAAGGAAGGTAACTTGATTAGCTTGGATTCAATCTCTGGGGACGAAGATAGACCGTTCGACGTAGTAGACGATAAGAGCCAAACCGATCCTCGACTGGACGATTTACATGCTGCTATCCTCAAGTTAAAGGGGCGCCGTAAAGAGGTAATGGAGCTTACCCTTGACGGCTACAAAGTGCGTGATATTGTAGCCACAGGACGATTCAAAACTGCCGCGACTGTTAGCCAACTAAAGCACAATGCCTTGGCTGACCTACGAAGACTACTAAAAACAGAATGAGGAGAGCCAGGCGAAGCCTGGCGTATCCAATTACCCTTTATATTCGCACCATTAAATCTCTCAAATAATTCTTAAAATCAGTCGGAAGATACTAACCTCATAACTGTTCTTATTGGTGTAAGAAATATAATAGAG
>CAZKAL010000082.1:0-1613 GCA_964550995.1 uncultured Candidatus Saccharibacteria bacterium
ATTGCTTCCTTTACTTCGGCTGGCTCATTGTCCACCTCCCCTTTGCTAGTCTCTACGGCTTTTACCTCTTTTGATTGTGCCGCAGCTACAGGGTCTTTCTTTAGTGTCGCTTGACCCGCATTTACGTCAACAGCGTAATTCGAGGGTACGGTTTTGGTAGTAGTGCCTGTCGTTGATGTGGTGGTTGTAGATGGATTATTGGAGGTTTGTGCTATAGCAACACCGCCAATACCAAATACGGCTAGCACTATAGTTGCAATACTTGTTGCAATGGTGCTACTTTTTATTCTCTTGTACATATTTTAATATACTCCTTATGTTTATAACTAAGTTAATTATACATATATGTTAAAAAAACAAAATACAGTAGCTGATGTAAATATATCCTGCGTTATATAACGAAGCACCATTTTTTTATAAAATTATATACAAGTCACTAAGGCTGTATAACTTGTTTAAGCTACTATATTTTCTTTCTAAATCCAGCGTATCTATTGATAATCTTCTAGCTCTGCACACCTTGAGATAGCTTCTAATGTTCTTTTTATGAGTCTTCTCGTTCCTTCTGGAGTTATTCCACCCAACTTATCACTTACTTCCCTGTACGATCTATTAACTCCGTCAAGTAGACCAAATCTTTGTTCAATTGCAAGCCTTGAGCGCGCGTCCAATGCATCAAATAAACCTATGAGCCTATCAATCTTGTCTGTTGCATTACTGTTGCTTCAGGGCCATCTCCAGAGCTTGGAATTAGATCTATTAATTCTACTGTATCGTCATCACTGATCGGCCTATTCAAAGAAGTTGTGTTTACACGAATAGACACTTCCCTGTGGTGGCCGTCAAGTTTAGTGCTATCTCCCACAACTCTTTCTAGTGCTTATCGTAAATAAGCACCTTCATCTGATGGTAATCTAATAGTTTTACTATACATATCTAAATATCTACGTATATTTTGCTTAATCCAAAGTGAACCATAATTGAAACTTATATCCCTTACGCCAATCGGATTTGTCCACAGTGTGTTCTAAGCCTAGGTTCTCCTGTATCAGATGTAATAGCTCTGCTCCTGAGGGGGCTGTAAACTTCGTAGCCATAGACACAACTAGTCGTAAGTTAGCATTTATAAAAGTAGATTTAGCTAGTGTGGCTTTTCGTAACGCTTTTTCTTGCGTTCTACTTGGTCGGGTATCTGTGAGTGCAACCTCTTCCTGTATAGCAATTCCGTTTTGGATACTTTGAGAAAGTCGTATCTCATCATCTTTGTTCAAAAGTGAAAACGTCCCGACTTCATTCAAATATTGGCCAATAGAACTATCTGGTGATTTACTTCCTGTATTAACCTTTTGTTTATCCAAAGTCTTTGTTTTAGGACCCTCAAGGGCTAGTGCTCAGTTTTGCGTGTAACTCTTGTTGGAGTTATTATACTTTGAACTACTTCAGGACCTGTAATGTTAGGGTCTTATACAAATAGTCGTTCATGAAATACAGAGTTTCTATTCATACGAAATAGTATTACCTAACTTTGTGGTACAAGCCAAGCATAACGATTTTCACTTAATTTGTTTTCTTGACTTGAAGTCCGTCTAGTTCAACTGGTGTCTCACGTCCGA
>CAZKAL010000083.1:0-1590 GCA_964550995.1 uncultured Candidatus Saccharibacteria bacterium
AGAGAGAATATTAGTTTCAAAAGCATTTTTCTTATTATAGCAACTCCCAAAGACCTGTTACAGTATTACTATAAATGTGGAGGAAATATGGAAGATACTAATAACAACGTACCTTTAAGCAACCAACCTAGTACAGACGTTTCAGGGAAACCAGTTAAAAAAGCGAGTAAACTACCGAAAATACTCGCTGCTCTGGTAATCCTAATTCTTGTTGGACTATCATCGGCCTTATATATAAAGTGGCAAAAAGAAGTAGATAAAGTAACGCAATATAAACAAGCAGCAAGCGCCACAAAGGAATTTGCCGATTTAGTAAGCGACAATGTTTATGGTCAATTCAAGAAAGTTGATGAGCGCGGACATTGGATGTCGAGCATGACTTGTGAGCAAATTGTCGCTTCTAACAACTACCAGACGACCAAACCAGAATACGTAAGACTAGTTAACGGAGGTGCGTGTAACACTAATTCAGATAACTATAAACCAAATTATTCTTCATTTACTCCATACCTTCAAGAAAAAGCAAAACAAATAAACACCATCTACACTGAACTTGGGGATTCGACAATCCCTGATTTTCAAGATAAACAATCTAGTAATTTCTTGTTCGATACTTGCTGGGATATGGTGCACGCAGGTGCGATTGTTGGTGATTGCAATATTGACACTACGTTCTAAATTACATTGCGCTCGATAGTCTAACAAAAATATTGCGGATTTGGTGTTATAGATATTGTTATATGACTCTTTACAGTGACCTTGTTATAATTAAAATCAATGAGTGAGTACAGACAAAGTGACAATATTCTTGATGAAGCCGAAAGATTACGACTTATTGGACTAACTGCGAATGCAGCTAGTCGAGATAGATTAGGTAGTCTTGCAACAAATGGTTTCGCGCCAAATCGAATCCTAGATGCAGGATGTGGAACTGGTGATGCATTTGAGCTACTTCATGAGATATTCCCAGATGCTAGCATAGTTGGGCTAGATCAATCAGAAGATGCTGTGCATGTGAGCCAACAACGTGGTATAGCCGACGATGTATTAGTAGGAGATATTGTTAGTGCTACAAGCAATAAGCAACTTCAGCAATATGGCCCATTCGATCTTGTATACATTCGAAATACACTACTTCATATTAAAGACCTTGACAGAGCTGTGGCTGAAATGAAAAGTCAACTCAAAGAAAATGGCGTCCTATTTATTCAAGAACCAGACTGGGACTTTGCTGATGCTAATTGGAGCGATTTTCAGATTTTTAAGCGATCAATTATGTCCGCCATGATGTCTCACGGCATAAATCCGACCGTAGGGAAAGATATAAAGGAATCAGTTTCTAAGCAGGGGTTAAGTGATGTGGACTCCAGTTTGTATGAACACAAAACGAGCGCGAAAGACGAAGATTGGCTAGTAATTAAGGCTTTGTTAGAAGTTAGCAAGAACTTTATCACTAAAGAGCTGAAAGCAAATGGAGTTAATTCTGTTGAAGATATGTTAAAGCTAGTTAGAACTGCTCGAAAAAATCCAGATTCATATTTTGACAACCCTGCTTGGGTTATCGTAGTAGGTACTAAATGAACACCCCAA
>CAZKAL010000084.1:0-1569 GCA_964550995.1 uncultured Candidatus Saccharibacteria bacterium
AAAAAAGATAGTAATACCAATGGTTATTCGTTCATTTTTGTACCAAAGGTACTTGGTACAATGAGGTACAATTGGTACAATTGTTAAAAACACTAGTAATACCAACGAGTTAAGGGGTCGCGCGCGTGTTTTTTATTTTTATTTTATAAATTATAAAATTAGGGGTATACAGATCTAATGAGAAGAAGGAAGAAATCTAAATTTAAACACGTCTTGATTGGTTCAAAGAAGTATTTCTTTTACCGGATCGAGTGGCTCGATATAACTGGGGATGCGGGGCATGCATCAGCCGAAGAATTTGATAAATTCGAATGCAGCAAAATGATAACACATGGATACATTTATAAAAAAACAAAAAAATTTGTTTGGACTTTTTCATCTTACGAAGATAAGGACGTTTCATTTTCAGACCGTAATGTATTTCCTGTTGGTTGTATTGTTAAAATGGATAAGATTACTCTTTAGAATCTAATAATCTTTTGGTCTCAAGACCTTCTTCATTAATTTTTTTAAGTCTTCGCTCTTCGTCTCTTAGCTCGTTTAGATCCGACTCACCAATGTGTTGGACTACACTTACCAGCAGACCTGCGCTTTTACCTATCAATGCTTCTAGTGGTGCACAATTATCTCTTATCTCTTTGTTCTCTGCTTTGTTAGATAATTTTATTAATCTTTGTATGTAGTTGGTTCTGTTAACTGCAAGAGATCTGTTAACATCGTTTACTTTAAATCTATAGTATCTTTGAATCTTAGGATTCTTCATTAGTTCTGATCCTTCGATCCTAGCTCTATTTTCATTGTAGCCTGCTTTGATAGCTGCTTCTGTATATGTAGTTCTACCTTGGTTGTACGCTAGGTAGTCACAGAATCTACGTTGCATTTCTGTGAGATCTTGTACAGGATGCCATGGCTCTTTTACTGCAGGCTTTGGTCCAGGTTTAGTCATACTTGCAATATATAGATTTGTGGTCTATATATCAACACTTATGAAAGCGAAAGAATTAAGACAGTTTTTAGATAAATTCTTAGTATCCCCCATAGCACAGAATGCTAGAATCCAGATTGAAATGCCAAACGGAGAAAAACTTGACGTATCTGAAATTCAATTGTTGGAATCTAGAGTAATTGGTGATAGAGACACACACATTTTAAATTTCAAAGGTGTTAAATTGAGTGGTACTTGGAGGATGCCAAAGATAGTTGGCAAGGTATAATACAGCCTTCATGTTACCCTCATGAAACCAGAGGCTAAATTATATCGTGATCTTAAAAAAAATATACCGTCTATATCATGGAATAGGCTTGAAAACCGTAGCTTATTGGGTACTCCCGATCTATTGGGTTATACTCCTAACGGCACCTTTTTTACACTAGAACTCAAGGTAACATTAGGTAACAAAATCCGCCTCTCACCGCACCAAATATCCTTCCACGTGAAACATCCAAAGAATACATTTATCCTCGTTGCTTGCACCCTGGACCGTGGGCTTGTTCGCTTGTACTCTGGCTTGAAGATTCTTCAGCTTGTTGACTCTGGCTTGAAGCTTGAACCCTTGTGCGCTGGTTGGG
>CAZKAL010000085.1:0-1556 GCA_964550995.1 uncultured Candidatus Saccharibacteria bacterium
TGTTTTATACTATGAAACGATAAAACCTCCTATTAAGAACAGCATTATATTCTTAAAGAATGCTTTTCAAACCGCTATTCGTACTCAAAGTACAGTTTACCTGTTCGTTTTGCAAATGGCGCTGACAAACCAATTTACGTACTTATTGCACAGTGCTGGGTACGTCATGCGCCAAAAAATTTATGAAAATACAATCTTTTAGATATAATGCCATAATTTATAACTCAAGCAACAAGACCAATAATGTATGGCTCTCCTGATAAAAGAAGAGCTCGTAGCCTTATTGCAAACTTGCGTGCAACCGCCACAATAGCTTTCTTTTTCCTGTCTTTGCTAAACCCCATTGACCTCTTAAACTTATTCAATAATACAGGATCATACTTAATTGCTATCCATGAGGATTCGATGAGCATTGAACGGACCCAGCGGCAACCCTGTTTTGTGATATGTCCTTTTCGCTCGAATTCTCCTGATGAATATTCGCTCGGAGTTAGTCCAAGAAAATACGCAAATTCTTCTTTTCTCTTAAAGCGAGTTATATCTCCCCATTCAAGTGAAAGGCGGATTGCAGTAAGCAAGCCAATACCAGGAGCACTCTTTAAAAGCTCTACACTCTTATGATATCGTTCTGATTTAGATAATTTTCTTAACTCCATTGTTATCTCCTTTTTCAGTTCCCAGAGATATTCAAGCTCACGGTATAATATACCCAGTGAAAAATGTAACGAGGGGGAAATATTCATTTTTTCAATCTTATGTTTTGCCTCCCTGTACATCTTTCGTCCCCAACTACCTGATTTGAAATATTCATCAAGTCCGTGAAACTCAAACGCTCTACGTATACGGTTGCATGCTCTTGTTATATCTCTCTGGATCTGGCCATATGTTCTCGATATCTGACGGTCTTCCCGTAAATCTTTGTCGGGTACAAAACAACTTTTGTAATCGCCATTCTCAAGATTTTTAGCTAATCTGCGACAGTCAATTCTGTCATTCTTGTTGCGGCGGCATTTCTCATCAGTTACCTTGTTCGGCGGTGTAACAATACAATGCCAGCCATCACCTTCTAACTTGTCATACAGATTAAATCCTCTAAATCCTGCTTCATACATTACATTGATCTTGCAGCCTGGGAATTTATTTCTGAAATAATTACTTAAAGCAGTGTAATCTGCCGGCATGCTTGTCTCCTGAACCACTACTCCTCCACTGCGTACACAGAGCTTCCATGTTTTCTTAGAATCTTCAAGTCCTACAAAAATTTCTTGATCTTTAAGCACATACCCTTGTATACTTCTCATAAGGCTACCTCCTTCTATTTGTTTTATTATGTCTATAAAGCTAAAGACTTTGAAGAAGGTAGCCTTGTCTTTATTATAGGCAATTAAATTTTTTTCTTAAAGTCCTCTGCTGCGTCCCCCCTCTCCCCTCCCTTTATGCCTTAATCCATGGGAGAGGGGGATAGGGGGTGAGGGCTCTAAGGTACTAACATAGTAAACCGCTTTGCTGTTAAAATCAAAGTGGTGCTGGGCTTGTCCGGGTTAGGTTTACAGGAA
>CAZKAL010000086.1:0-1523 GCA_964550995.1 uncultured Candidatus Saccharibacteria bacterium
AATTGGTACAATTGTTAAAAAAGCTAGTAATACCAACGAAATAGGGGGTCGCGCGTATGATTTTTTATATTTATTTATTACTTATACAAAAAGGGGTATACAGATCCTGATGAGACGTCTGAAGAAATCAAAGTATAAATCTGTTGTTATCAAAAAGAAAAGATATTATTTTTATAAAATCACATGGTCTGACATAACGGGAGATTCTTCGCATGCGGATTTACATACAGCATTGGGTATGATGCCGTCTATAATGGTTACACATGCATACTTACTTAACAAAGATAGAAAGAACGTGCGTACGTTTGCTAGCTATGAACAAGACGATGAATTGTTTTCAGATCGTAATGTATTTCCAGTAGGATGTATTATTAAGATGGAGAAGATTACTCTTTAATTAGTTTTGTATCGGTAATTCTTTTTTCGTTTAATTCTCTGAGTCTTTTTATTTCTGCTTCACGTTCTTTGATGTCAGTTGCATTAATATTTACATTGTAGTTTGTTTCACTGAACTGTCCTGTAGCTTTACCGATCAAAGTTTCAAACCCAAGGGCTTTGTCTATCTTACCATCATCAACTAATTTTTGTGATAAGACCTGCTGTCTTCTAACGTAGTTGTGTTTAGTTACGGCAAATGATCTGTTAACTTCTGCTGATCTTCTGGCTATGTAGTTTTGAATCTTTGGATTTCTCAATAGTTCAGATGCCTCTACTGCTGCTCTTTTTGGGCTGTATCCAGCATGCAATGCAGCGTCCTGGTGAGTAGTCCTACCCTCATTGAAGATTAAATATTCACAGAATCTCTTCTGCATCTCAGTTAAATCTGTCAGTGGCTGTGCCTTTTTTTGAACAATTTCTTGACTCATACTTGCAATATATACACTTGTAGGATATAGATCAATAGTTATGAAAGCTAAAGAATTAAGACAATACTTAGACAAATTCCTGGTGTCACCAGCAGCAAAAAATGCAAGAGTCCAATTTGAATTACCTAACGGAGAAAAATTAGATCTAATTGAAATTCAATTGTTGGAATCTAGAATGATTGGTGATAGAGACACACATATTTTAAATTTAAAAGGTATTAAACTTGGTGGTACATGGAAGATGCCAAAGATAATTGGCAAATTATAGTTAGCTGAGGTTACCTACCTGAAACCAGAAGCTAAATTATATAATGATCTTAAAAGAAAAGTTACTAAAATATCGTGGAATAGGTTGGAAAACCGGAGCTTATTGGGGACTCCCGATCTATTGGGTTATTCTCCTAACGAGCACTTTTTTACATTGGAACTGAAGGTAACAAAAGGTAATAAAATTCGCTTTTCACCCCACCAAATTAGCTTCCACGTGAAGCATCCTAAAAATACATTTATTCTTGTTGCTTGCACCCCGAATCGTGGGCTTGTGCGCTTGTACCCTGGTCATGGGATCGTTGCGCTTGAGAATTTTGGCTTGAAGCTTGAACCCTTGGCTTCTGGTTGGGACGCTTGTCGCTTGGAGCTTGAGAGCTTGTAAGCTTG